>CATKYP010000001.1 GCA_949840855.1 uncultured Bacilli bacterium
TTTACGAGGTGTGATAATGGTTGTTGGAGTTTTAGTGGAATTATCTAATAAAAGTATTGATAAAGTATTTTATTACTTAGTACCAGATAAATTAGATTTAAAGATGAAAAAAGGTATTAGGGTTTTAGTTCCTTTTGGCCATCAACAATTAGAAGGATTTGTTTTAGAGATTAAGAATACAATAGAACTGGATTTTGATCTTAAGTATATTATTGATGTATTAGATGATGATGTCATTATAAATAATGAGATGTTTAATCTTGGGAAAGTTATGCAAGCTAAAACATTATCTACATTAATTAGTTGTTATCAAGTTATGCTTCCTAAAGCTCTAAAAGCCAAAAATGGAATATCAATTAATAAAAAGTATGATATATATTATAGACTGGTAAATGTTCCCGAGCATCTTACTAAGAGTCAAGAAAAGATTATTAAATTATTTGAAAATAAAAGTGTTGTATCTAAAAAGGAAATACTTAATATTTCTAGTAGTAGTTTAAAAACTTTGGAAAGTAAGAATTTTTTGATAAGAGTAGAAAAAGAGCATTATAGATTAGAATATGATAAGGTTGCTGTTAAAAAGTATAATTTAACTGATGATCAGATGGCAGTAGTTGAGGAGTTTAATAAAAGTAAGGATTTGGTATATTTATTACATGGTGTTACTGGAAGTGGAAAAACTGAGGTTTATATGGAATTAATAGTAAATGTAATAAATAATGGTCAAACAGCAATTATTCTTGTTCCTGAGATTAGTTTAACTCCACAAATGATTAAACGCTTTACAGAAAGATTTGGTAATAGAATTGCTGCTTTTCATTCGGCATTATCAGAAGGAGAAAAGTATGATGAATGGAGAAGAATTGTAAGAGGTGAGGTTGATATTGTAATAGGTGCTAGAAGCGCTTTATTTGCGCCTATTAGTAATTTAGGATTAATAGTAATTGATGAAGAGCATAGTGATACATATAAGCAAGATGATTCCAATCCAAGATATAATGCAATTGAAATGGCAATCGAAAGAGCTAAATTAAATAAAGATTGTAAATTATTATTAGGAAGTGCTACTCCTTCTCTTGAAAGTTATGCTAGAGCTAGAAGAGGAGTATATCATCTATTAAATCTTCCTAATAGAGTAAATAAAAGGCCTCTTCCAAAGATTGATATAGTTGATATGAATAAAAATATAAAAAATATGAAAGGTCATTTTTCTAATATATTGATAGAGAAAATCAAAAATAAAATTAGTTTGGGAGAACAAGTAATATTATTACTAAATAGAAGAGGATATTCATCATTTGTTTCTTGTAAAGATTGTGGTTATGTATTTAAATGTCCAAATTGTGATATTACTTTAACTTATCATAAGTCTACTAATAATTTAAGATGTCATTATTGTGGCTATGCAGAAAGTATGATATATACTTGTCCTAGTTGCAATAATAATTCTATAGATTCAATTGGTGTTGGTACTGAGAGAATAGAAGAAGAATTAAATTCATTAATTCCTAATGCAAAAATAGTTCGAATGGACTTTGATACAACATCTAAAAAGGGTTCTCATAAAAAAATTGTTAAGGACTTTTCTGAGCATAAGTATGATATTTTATTAGGTACTCAAATAGTTGCTAAAGGACTTGATTTTGAAAATGTTACATTAGTAGGAGTTATAAATGCTGATACATCTCTTAACATACCAGATTTTAGAAGTAGTGAAACAACATTTTCACTTTTGAGTCAGGTTGCTGGTAGAAGTGGTAGAAAAGATAAAGAAGGAGAAGTTATATTACAAACATTTAATAAAGAGCATTATGCTATTAGATATGTTAAATATCACGATTATTTAGGTTTTTATGATATGGAGATGCATATTAGAAGAGAGTTAAAATATCCACCATTTTATTTTATTACATATATTCGCATTAGTAGTAAAGATAACAATCTTTGTTATAAAGAATCTTTAAAGATAAAAAAATCTCTTGAAAAATATTTAGATAAAACAATAATATTAGGGCCAAGTGTGTCTTCTTTATTTAAAGTAAATAATGTGTATAGATATGGAATAATTTTAAAATATAAAAAGCAAGATAATTTAATGGAAGTATTAGAAAAGATGATAGATGTATATAAGAGTAATAGAAAAGTAGCAGTGGATTTAAATTTTAATCCTAAGCATTTTTAGTTAATAATAATTTATATTTTTTATGTACTTACTTTTAGTTTTACTGATATAATTATGATGTAGTACTAGAAGGTGAGGATATTTATGAATGATATAGAACATAGAATTGAAGAGTTAACTAAGATATTAAATGAAGCTAATTATAATTATTATGTTAAGGATTTACCCACAATTACTGATCAGGAATATGATAAATATTTAAGAGAATTAGAAGAATTAGAAGAAAAATATCCAGAATATTCAAAAGATGATTCTCCTACTAAAAGGGTTGGAGGAGAAGTAATAGATTCTTTTAAAAAAGTTTATCATGAAAAACCTATGATGTCATTAAGTGATGTTTTTTCCGAAAGTGAAGTTATTTTGTTTGATGAGAGAATAAAAAAGGAAGGAATTAGTCCTAAGTATGTTTGTGAACTTAAAATAGATGGCCTTTCTGTATCTTTATTATATAAAGATGGAGTCTTTGTAAGGGCTGCAACACGTGGTGATGGTGTAGTAGGAGAAGATATAACTCATAATGTTAAAACTATTAAGTCTATTCCTTTAAAATTAAATAAAAAGATTGATATAGAAGTACGTGGTGAAATTTATATGGCAAAAAAGACTCTTGAAGCGATAAACAAAGAGAGAATTAAGAATAATGAGAAGCCATTACAAAATACAAGAAATGCTGCAGCAGGATCTATTCGTCAATTAGATAGTAAAATTGCAGCTAAGAGAAATTTAGATGCTTTTATTTATCATTTACCTAATCCAGAAGATTATGGTATTAAAACTCATATGGAAGCCTTAGACTTTATGGAAAGTCTTGGGTTCAAAGTTAATCCTAATAATAGATTAGTAAATAATATTAATGAGGTATTAGAATTTATTATAGAAAAAACAGATACAAGAAGTTCTCTTTCTTATGATATAGATGGTATTGTAATCAAAGTTAATAATTTAGAAGAGCAAAAAGGACTAGGCTTTACAGCTAAGTATCCTAAGTGGGCAACAGCATATAAATTTCCAGCAGAGGAGGTTCTTACTAAACTTCAAGATATTATTTTTACAGTTGGACGTACAGGACAAATAACTCCTAATGCTGTTCTTGATCCTGTAATTGTTATGGGTTCTACTATTTCTCGTGCTACTTTGCATAATGAGGATTATGTAAAAGAGAAGGATTTAAGGATAGGTGATATCGTATCTATTAGAAAAGCGGGCGATGTAATACCAGAGGTAGTAGAGGTAAAAAAAGAGAGAAGAACAGGACTAGAGAAAGAGTTTATTATGATAAATAAATGTCCAATATGTGAAAGTATTTTAATTAAGAAGGATGAACAGGTGGATTATTATTGTGTAAATGAACATTGCCCTTCTAGAAAGATTGAGGCTTTAATACATTTTGCTAGTCGTGATGCTATGAATATAGAAGGACTTGGAGAAAAAGTAATGGAAGACTTCTTCAATTTTGGATTTATCAAAGAGGTATCTGACATATATTTACTGCAAAGTCATAGGGAAGATTTAACTAGACTTGAAGGATACGGAGAAAAGTCCATTATGAATTTAATTGCTGCTATAGAAAAAAGTAAGGATAATTCTTTAGAAAAGTTAATTTTCGGACTTGGTATTCCACACGTTGGTAGTAAAACTGCTAAAATTTTGGCTAGTAATTTTCATAATATGGATAATTTAATGACTGCTGATTTTGATAGTCTTAATAGTATTCGTGATATAGGAGAAATTATTGCTAAAAGTGTAGTAGATTATTTTTTAGAAGAAAAAAATAAAAATATTATAGGGAGATTAAAATCATATGGTCTAAATATGGAGTATTTTGGTAAAAAGATAATTCTGAATCCTTTTTTTAGTGGAAAAACCTTTGTTCTTACTGGCTCACTTCAAATATATACAAGAGAAGAAGGAAAAGAAATTATTGAGTCTCTTGGAGGAAAAACTAGTGAATCTGTATCTAAAAAAACAAGTTGTGTAATAGTTGGAGAAAACCCTGGTAAAAAATATGAGAAAGCTAAAGAGCTTGGAATAGAAATATTAACTGAAGAAGAGTTTAGAGAAAAAATAAATTTATAAATTGTATATGTAAAGAGTGTAAAAATGTATTTCATGCGCCTATTCCAGATGATTTAAAAGAAGAAATTCAATATGGAAAAACATTACAATCCCTAGCAGTATGTTTAACAAATGAAATCTATACACCATTTAATAAAACGGTTAAATTGGTAAGTGGAATTACAAATGGTGAGATAAACATGAGTGAAGGATATGTGACAAAACTACAAAAAAAGGCTTCAAAAAATTTAAAATCATTTATAGAAGAAATAAAAGAATATATACCAAAACAAGAAGTATATGGATGGGATGATGGAGTTGTTAAGGTAAACTGTAAAGATGCAATTCTTAGAACATATTGCACAGATGATATGGCATTATTTATTGGTCATGAAAAGAAAAATGAGGAAGTATTAAATGAATATGGAATATTACTAAATACAGAAAAGGATACAATAGTAATGTATGATCATATTCTTCATAATTACAATGATAAATACATTTTTTAAAATGTAGAATGTATGATTCATTTAATAAGAAGATTGAAAAAGAAAAAGGAAAAAACAGAACATGAATGGTGTGACAAGATGATAGAATTATTATCTGACACGAATAAAGACAGAAATAAAAAAATAAAAGAAGAAAAAGATATGTTTGAGAATGATTATCTAAAAGCATTGGACGAAAAATACTTACAAATCTTAGAAGAAGCGAAAATAGAGAATGAGAGTAAAGAAAATATTAATTACTTTAAAAAAGAAGAAAAAAGTTTTATTAATGATTTAGTAAAATATAAAGACAATTCTTTTATGGGCATATGATTTCAGACTACCATCAACTAATAATAACTTAGAGAGAAATATAAGACCAATAAAATCGGAGATGAAGATAAGTGGACAATTTCAAAGTATTAGTTATCTTGAATATTATGCCAACATTCGAACTTATATAGAAACTTGCAAGAAAAATGGTATTAACATTATTGAGTGCTGTATATGATTAATGAATAATAATTTATATATTTTAACAGAAATATTAGGAGAAGAAAAAAATAGTGAATAGTCACTACTTTTTGGCCTGTATTTAAATAAATCTGTTCTAGGCCGTAAATAGTAACGTATGATGAGTGACATACTAATTTAACCATTAACATTTTTACTGGCGCATTTAAAAATTCATTCGAGGAATAAAATGTATACTTCTTTTTTTCTTGAACATTTAATAATTATTTGCTAAAATTATTTTAGCAATCAACACTAGAAAGGAAAAGATAAAAATGTCTAAGGAATTAATTGATGTATTAGATGAAAATGGCTGTTTAACAGGTAAGGTTTTACCAAGAGATGAAGTACATAAACAAGGATTATGGCATAGAGCAATTGCTGTAGCTATAGTTAATGAAAATAATCAGGTTTTATTACAACAAAGAAGTGCTAATAAAGAAAAAAATGCTGGTATGTGGGATATATCTGTAGCAGGTCATATATCAGCAGGACAAGATTCGCTTTCAGCAGCAGCTCGTGAGATAAATGAAGAAGTAAGTGTATTGTTAGGTTATAGAACAGAAATAAAAGACTTTAGATATATGTATTGCTTTAGGAAAGAGGAAAAATTTAGTGAAAATTATATTGAAAGACAATTCTATGATTTTTTTATCTTAAGAACATCAGGATTAGACGATAAAACAATATACTTCCAAAAAGAAGAAGTACAAGCTGTTAAGTTTGTAGATTTAACTGAACTTCAAAAGATGATAGAAAATGGTGGAATTGTAAATAGAAAAGAAATATATGATGTACTAACATCTTTCCTATTTAGATTTTAAATTATAGCTCTACCTGAAATATGGAAGTTTTTTAATAATATGGTAAAATAAATTACAAATATAGCGGAGGTAAAAATGGCAGTTAAAATAAAAATTACACAAAAAAAGGTTTATTCAAAAAAAATTTATCTATAGAGTAAATTGCAAAAGAAAATAACTTATCGTATGGTATTAGTGATGATAATTATCGTCTAGTAGAAAATGAAATATCTAATTATACTTTATTATATAATAAAAAGATTTTATCAAGAAGAATAGAAATAAGTATAAATAACAATGATATACTTTTACAATTAAATTTACCAACTAGCGTTTATGAAATAGAAAGTTTCTATAATCTAATAGAAAATATATGTAAAAAAATTAAAGTAAATAGATATACCCGTGATGAAGAACTAGTAAATGTAAAGGATAATAGTAAATTTATAAAATATGATAAAGAAGCTAGTACTAATGCTTTAATAACTATAAAAGAAAAGTTAGATGAAGAAAAATATAGTCGTCTTGAAATATTTGGTATCAAGAATCCTATTTCTATAGGTAAGATTGAAATAGAAAAAATTGATGCATCTTTGGAAAAATTCGAAAAACTATTAAATGATTTGCAAAACTTCGATTATTATGCTGCTCCAAGAGTTTACAAAAAAGAAAATAAACTAATTGGAATATATGTAGTAGGAGAAAATATTTTATCCGTAATTCCAACAGAACCTCATGTTGTCTTAAACCAAATAAATAATGTTGAAGAATGGTATATTATGCTAGGAGAAAATAATATTATTAGGTATAATGATTTCATTAATAATTTAAATAATACTACATACTATGACAATAATCATATCTTAATAAACTTAGCCAAAGATGAAATAGAACAATTTATTACAAACTTTAAAACTGAAATATAATTTATAATAGTAAATGAAAAGGACTTACTTTTCTTAGCCTTATATTTATGAATCTAAATTTTTCTTTTACACTTAGGAGATTCATATCCTAACTTTAATAAATCATCAACAATATCTTCAAAATAATAATCATTAATAGGTTTAATTTTACCACTTATATATGCTCTAAGTTCCTTAATTATATTATTATTTAAATTCAAAGAAGAAAAGTTAATATATCTATCCTCATTAAACTCAAAATAACCATTTGCTAAATAATAAAGAAACATAATAAGTAGTTCTATTTTATCATCAACAATACTATTAATTATTATTTCACTTTTAGAAAAATTTTCATCTAAATATATATTCTCTCTTGAAATATAACTATCAATAATAGAAGCATCGAAATCAATAAATTTGATATCTAAATCTTCATTTATCATAATATTGGTAGCATTAATATCTGAGTGTATTATTTCACTATTGTGCATCTTTTTAAGAAGAGTAGCCATTTTTTTATAAAGACATAGTACCTCTTTTGTATCTAAACCTTTCATATATGGAGAATCTATTAGTGTTTTATAATCTGTTAAAATAGGTAAATATATTTTGCTTTTACAATAAGGAAATGAGTTCTTCTCTTCACTATCAAGTTCAAATACACTAATAGGTTTATTAATAAAATTAAGATTTTTATCTTGTAATATTTTCCAAGCATTAACTTCTATTGATGAGTATTTTATTAATTTTCCAGGCGAATCTATATATATTCTATAGTATGTAAAGTCATCAATTACTAAGTTATTCATAAACTAACCCCCTATAAGTAAAGTTAGCATATTATAACACAAAAGAACAAATACGTCAAAGTATTTAGAATATGATATACTTAAATTATAAAATAATTTAAGGAGTTAACTATGAGTTTTATATTACCACTAATATATTTTATTTCGATAAATGCAACTACTGTAATACTAACTAAAAAAACATTTGGAAAAACATTACCTCTTACAATGATGATATCCGCTCTTACATTATTTTTCAGTCAAATGTTATTTAGTACTTTTCTAATAGGATATTTACTAAATATCTTACTAGCTATTATTCCTATTGTTTACATAATTATTTTTAAACATAAGAAAAAAGATTTAAATAAATTAAAGAACAATATGTTAACTAAAGGATTTTATGCTTTTATTCTAATCTATATTGCTATTTATATTTTCGATTATAATAGAGTCTTTACAGTCTGGGATGAGTATTCACATTGGGGAGTTATGGTTAAAGAAATGCTTCGACTTGATAAGTTTTATTCTGTTAATGAGTCTACTCTTATGGTACACAAAGACTATCCACCAATAATATCAATATTTCAATTATTTTACTGTAAGTTAATAGGAACTTATAAAGAAAAATATTTGATTACCTCTCTTCATTTATTAAGCCTCTCTTTTTTTATCCCATCAATATGTGAAGAAGGTAAGAATTTTTCTAAATTAAGATTTATCATAAAAGTAGGTATTATTATACTAAGTATCTTTTTAGCTTTCTTATTATTTGATGGACACGGAATAATTAATACTATTTATACTGATTATATTATGTCTATTATAGTAGGTTATATGTTATATATAGTTATAACAGAAAAAAATATAACCTCAAACTTTAGCATTTTAACACTTTCTGTTAGTTCCTGCTTCCTTTTACTAACTAAACAAATGGGCTTGCCATTATATCTTATGGTGATTTTTACCTATTTTGTTGAAACCCTGATAAAGCAAAAATTATATCATCTAAAAAACATAAAAAAGTTAAACAAGATAAAAACAATTCAGATATTGATAATATTATTAGTTATACCACTTTTAATATGGAAGTTATGGAGTATTCACATAACAAATTTAGGTATTAAGGGGCAATTTGAATTATCTGATTTAAACATTTTAGAATTAAAAGATATAATAACTAAAAATAGGGGAGAAACATATCAACAAGAAGTTATAAAAAATTACTCTAAAGCCTTAATAAATTCAAAAATTACAACATCATATATAAAACTTACTTA
The DNA here is from genome assembly GCA_949840855.1 of uncultured Bacilli bacterium. Classification (GTDB taxonomy): domain Bacteria; phylum Bacillota_I; class Bacilli_A; order RF39; family UBA660; genus UBA2730. Next base: position 9,018 of record CATKYP010000001.1, read on the forward strand.
TCTTAGTTCAGGTCTATTAATAATTGCTATATTACTAATAGAGTGTCTCTTTATGAAGGATATAATCAAAAAAAGAAAATTTATAGAGTTAATTATAACATTTATTATAGGATCTTTTGGATATGCCTTTGTAATGTTTACTCTTTATATGTTCTCATTTGGAGAAATAGAAGGACCCATATTAGCATCATTTAATAGATATATGCCAACCTTTATTCTAATTGGAATAAGTGCATCCTTAATGATATTTTTTAATTATAATACTATTAAAGATAAAGAAGTAAAAAGTCTAAAAATATGCTTAATGTTAATACTTATCTTACTATTTGTTCAAAAACCAACGAATATTAAAAAATTAATACCAAAGATTAAAAAAACTCCTGAAAATTTATATGAATATCACGCTAAAAGAATTAATAATAAAACAGAAAATAATTCTAAAATATTTTTATTAGCACAAAATACAGAAGGAGACTATCAATTTGCCATAAAATATTATATTAATCCTAGAACTACTAATCTTTCTCATTTTAATCTACCAACTAAAGATATATCAAACTATGAACAGTACTTCAAAAAAAATATTTATGACTATATTTTACAGTTTGACTATTTATATATTGTTAATATAGATGAAAATACAAAAGAAAAGTATCACTTTTTCATAAAAGAAAATGATATAGAGATTGGCAAACTATATAAAATTATTAATGATAAAAATGAAATAAAACTAAAAGAAATTTTATAGGATAGTTAAAATTATTTAAATCTAACAAAATTGTAATAATAAGACCTTATTTTTCGTGGTATACTAAGTATAGTTTATAAAGGAAGTATGATATATGGAAGATAAAAAGAAATTACAAAAAATATTTAAGATTATAACAATTATAGTAACGATTCTTTTAGTAGCTTTTATTATCTATGGTATACATCTTGGGATTTTTAAAGATAAAAAAATTTTAGTAGACTATATGAAAAACTTTGGAATATGGGCTTTCTTATTCTTTATAATATTACAAGCTATTCAAGTAGTATTTCCAGTAATACCAGGAGGAGCCAGTTGTCTAGCAGGAGTTCTAGCTTTTGGACCTGTTCTAGGATTTATTTATAATTACCTTGGATTAGTTATAGGATCTGTACTTGCCTTTCTAATATCAAGAAAATATGGAGAAAGGTTAGTAAAACAACTATTTAGTGAAGAAACAGTTAATAAATATTTATCATATATAAAAACAAAAAAGTTCGATAAGATATTCTTTTGGGGGATATTTCTTCCAGGCTTCCCGGACGACTTATTATGCTATGTTGCTGGATTAAGTAAAATGAATTTTAAAACTTTCATCTTCTATATAATTATAGGAAAGCCCCTAGCATTAATAATGTATAGTGTATTTATAAACTTCCTTTAAAAAATGGTAATTTACAATACAAATTACTCTTTTTTTGTTATAATTAATTATACTATTTAATGTTAAAGAGCCAAAAATGATATTTGCAAGCGATAATGAAAAAATAAAATAAGTACTAGATTGCTAGCTACTAACACATTAAAAGAAAAATGATTAAAACTAAAAAGATGAATATATTAACAAAAAGTATTTAATATTTACTTTATTATATTAAGAGAATAATCTAATAGTAAGCTATTTTACTAAAAAACTCTATTATAATTATATTATCTTGCTTAATAACATCTTTATGGAATAATTAAATGGAATATACTTAATAAAACTAATGTAAATAGGAAGTGAAAAGATGGAAAAATATCAAGAAATAGAACGAACTATTATAAAAAAGTATAGAAAAGAACTATGGAGTAGATTTATAAAGGCAGTTAGAGATTACGAATTAATTAATGAGTCAGATAAAGTAATGATTTGTATAAGTGGTGGCAAAGACTCATTTTTACTAGCAAAATGTATACAAGAACTAAAAAAACACGGCAAAATAGAGTTTGAGACTAAGTATGTCGTTATGGATCCAGGCTATAGTAGCACTCATCTTGAAAAGATACTTTATAATGCCAAATTATTAAATATTGATATTGAAATATTTAAATCAGATATCTTTGAAGTAGCAGAAAAACTAAATAATGAGCATCCCTGTTACTTATGTGCTAGGATGAGAAGAGGGTGTCTTTATAATAGAGCAAAAGAACTTGGTTGTAATAAGATTGCTCTTGGTCATCATTTTGATGATGTAATAGAAACTATTTTATTGTCCATATTTTATGGTGCTGAAATTAAAACAATGCTTCCCAAATTACACAGTGACAACTTTGAAGGGTTAGAGTTAATAAGACCATTATATTTAATAAAAGAAGAAGATATCATTTCTTGGTGTAATTATAATAACTTAGAATTTATTAATTGTGCCTGCAGATTTACTGAAAACACAGAAAATAGTGATGATATAAGTAAAAGAAAAGAAATAAAAAATTTAATAAAAAATCTTAGGAAAACTAATAAAAACATAGACTACAATATTTTTAAAAGTGTTGATAATATTAATCTAAACTGTGTTTTAGGCTATTTAAAAGATAAAGAAAAACATACTTTTTTGGATGACTATTAAAATAAGAATAACTTTTTTTAGTTAACTTGTTGTTTACAAAATGTATATTTGTTATAATCTATATAGATACATTTGAAAATATCAGGCGCTTTCCTTTTATTTATATATCATAAATGAAAGGGGGGATATTAATGATAAAAAGAGAATTTATTTTCTTTGTTATAATACTACTCTTATTCGTAGAAATATTCATATTTCTTCTAAAATAATAAAAGCACCTGATTTCAACTAAAGTTGATTTTTGGTGCTTTCTAACAAACAACGGAAAGTATCTGACTGGCTAAAATCAAATGTATCCTTTTTTATTGTATGAAGTTTCCTTCATCTATATACATAATAGCATATAAAACTGTAATTATCAAGAAAAAAATATGGCAAAAAATGGTAAAAAACATAGTATTTTTTATTAAAATAACTATTATATTTCAATGTTGTAAGGATCAAAACTATTTTTTTGTGATATTATATATAGATAAGGGAGATAGTTATGAAAAAAATATTCATAGTAGAAGACGATAAGACAGTAAGTAAGGAATTATTAGAATTATTAACTAATGCAGGATATAATGCTAAAATAATAGAAAACTTTGAAAAAGTAGAAGAAGAGATAAATATATATAAGCCAGATTTAATACTCCTAGATATTAATATTCCTTATATAAATGGAGAAATACTTTTGAAAAATCTTAGGAAGAAAATAGATACCCCAATTATTATGGTAACTAGTAGAAATGATGAGACAGATGAAGTCTTATCAATGAGTTATGGGGCAGATGACTATATCACTAAACCGTATAATCCTAATATATTACTACTTCATATAGGGGCAATTTTCAAAAGATTAGATAATTATAATGATAAACTATCCTATAAAGACTTAGAGATAGATACCAGTAAAGGAATAGTAAAAAATAAAACAAAAGAAATAATACTTACAAAAAATGAAATGCTTATATTTTCTTACTTGATATCTAAAAAAGAACATCTTGTAACAAGAGATGAATTGATGACTCTTCTTTGGAATAATAATGAATATATTAATGATAATGCTCTAACTGTAAATATAAGTAGATTAAGAACCAAACTAATGGAATTTGATTATAAGGATATAATAGTAACTAGAAAAAGGGAAGGATATATCTTGCTATGAAACTAAGAAACTATATAAAAGACAAATGGTATGAAATAACTATTTTTATAATCTTTTTGCTTATTATCTTACTTCTTCTTTTTGCTTTTAAAATAGATAGATCATTAATAATAGTTATTATTTCTTTATTTATCTTCTTCTATTACTATTTTCTTTATTAATTATTTTAGAAAAAAAACATTTTATAATAAATTACTAATTAATATAGAAAGACTAGATAAAGCATATTTAGTTTTAGAAACAATAGAAATTCCTAATTTTTATGAAGGAAAATTATTATGTCAAGCTTTATATGCCATTAATAAATCAATGATTGAAAATATAAATAGTTGCAAAAATCAAATGGAGGAATTTAAAGAATACATAGAAATGTGGATACATGAAGTAAAAATACCCATTTCATCTCTAATACTAATGGCCCATAATTACAAAAATAGATTTGATAAAACATCTATTGAACAAATGAAGAAAATAGAAAACTATGTAGAACAAGTCTTGTATTATGTTAGATCAGAAAACTCCGAAAAAGACTATTTAATAAAAAAAGTAGCTTTAAAAAAAGTGGTATGTGATATAGCCCTAAAAAATCAACAAGACTTATTAGAAAATAAGATTGACTTAATAGTTGAAAATGTAGAAAAAGATATTTACACAGACTCAAAATGGTTAGAATTTATATTAAATCAAATCATTAATAACAGTATTAAATATAGGAAAAATACAACAAATTCTTATATAAAAATAACTACCAAAGATAGTAAAGAAAAAATATGCTTAATAATAGAAGATAATGGTATAGGAATACCTAAGGAAGATATAAATAAAGTCTTTTTAAAATCATTTACTGGTCATAATGGTAGAATAAAAACAAAGTCTACTGGAATTGGCCTATTTATTGCTAAAAACCTTTGTAAAAAATTAGGACATAAAATAGAAATAGACTCTGTACAAGATGAATATACTAAAGTTTTTATAACATTTTATAAAAATAAATACTATGAAGTTGTAAAATAGTATTACAAAATTGTAATGTAGAGTAATATTAAACAAAAGACAAATTGTAGTATTTAAACTATTATAATAGTTGAAAGGAGAAATATTATGGAAAATATTTTAAAAATTGATAAAATAGAAAAATATTATGGTAGCAGGTCATCCTTAACAAAAGCCATTGATAACATATCATTTGATGTAGAAAAAGGTGAATTTGTTGCTATTATGGGTGCAAGTGGAAGTGGTAAAACAACCCTCCTAAATTGTATCTCAACAATTGACAAGGTAACATCAGGTCATATATATGTATCAGATAAGGATATCACCAAATTAAAAGGAAACAGTTTAAATAAGTTTAGAAGAGAATCCCTTGGTTTTATCTTTCAAGACTTTAATCTTTTAGACACTCTAACAGCATACGAAAATATTGCTCTTTCTTTAACTATTCAAAATACTGATATAAAATTACTAGATGAAAAAATAAAAAAAGTTGCTAAAGAATTAGATATAGTAAATATCTTAAATAAATATCCATATCAAATGTCAGGAGGGCAAAAACAGAGGGTAGCTTCAGCTAGAGCAATAATTACGGAACCAAAACTTGTTCTAGCAGATGAACCAACAGGAGCTCTAGACTCCAAGTCTTCAAAAATGTTACTTGAAAAATTTAACTATTTAAATAAAGAATTAAAAGCTACAATTCTTATGGTAACACACGATGCTTTTACAGCTAGTTACTCGTCACGCGTAATATTTATTAAAGATGGAAAGATATTTAATGAAATAAATAAAGGGAATAAGACAAGAAAAGAATTCTTCGATAATATTATTGATGTAGTAACTCTGCTTGGAGGGGATATGAATGATGCTTTGTAAATTATCCCTTAAAAATATAAAGAAAAGTTTTAAAGACTATGCAATATATTTTTTTACCTTAATACTAGGTGTTGCAATCTTTTATGTTTTTAATTCTATAGAAAGTCAAACAGTAATGATTAATGTTACCAAATCAACTAAAGAACTAATTCTTCTTATGACTAACATCTTATCAGGAGTAAGTGTTTTTGTCTCATTTATCTTAGGATTTTTAATAATATATGCTTCAAGGTTTTTAATAAAAAGAAGAAATAAGGAATTTGGAATATACTTAATTTTAGGAATGAGTAAAAGGAATATTTCAATGATTCTATTTCTTGAAACCTTATTTATTGGAATTATTTCCTTAATAGTTGGCCTTGGAATAGGAATTATCTTATCCCAATTTATGAGTATATTAGTTGCTAATATGTTTGAAGCAGATCTTACTAAGTTTACTTTCATTTTATCCAAATCAGCAATAATTAAAACATTAGTATATTTTGGAATAATGTATTTATTAGTAATGATTTTCAACACAATAAATGTTAGCAAATGTAAATTAATTGACTTGTTACATTCTAAAAGAAAATCAGAAAAAATCAAACTAAAAAATCCTATTTTATGCACTATAATATTTATTATTTCAGCAACAATTTTAGGATATGCTTACTATTTAGTAACAGGTGGAATTGATAAATTAGATAGTGCTGATAAGATATTTATTCCTATAATTATGGGAATAATATCAACATTTTTTATTTTCTTTTCATTATCAGGTCTACTTTTAAGAATATTTATGAATATGAAAAAGATATATTATAAAGGATTAAATAGTTTTACTCTAAGACAGTTTAGTAGCAAAATAAATACTACTGTATTTTCAATGACTATTATATGTCTAATGCTCTTTATAACAATTTGTGTACTTTCATCAGCCTTATCAATAAAGAACTCTATGACAGCAAATATAGAAAATCTTGCTCCTGTAGACTTGCAATTTACTAAAATGATAAGTCTAGATACAGATAATGAAAATATTATTAAAGATAATAAAATATCAGTTAAAGAAACACTATTAAAAAATAACTTTAATGTAGAAAAAAACTTAAAGGACATTATTGAATTTAACATATATAAAGCAGATGGAGTGACACTAGCAAGTACTTTTGGAGGAAATTTAGATAAGCTCTTATCACAATATAAATATCTGAACTACGATAAATTAGAAACACTTGTAAGACTAAGTGACTACAACAAAATAGCAAAATTATATGGAAATAGAGAGTATACTTTAAAAGGCAATGAGTATTTAATTATTGCAGATTTTGAAAGTATGATAGAAATAAGAAATGAAGCATTAAAATATAACCCTTATATAAAAATAAATAATAAAAATTATTATCCAAAATACAAAAAATGTATGCCTGGCTTTATAGATATATCATCTAATCATATCAATGATGGAATTATTATAGTACCAGATGATACTGTAGAAGCTTCTCAAATAGAATACAAAGGTTTAATTGCCAATTATAAAACAAATAATAAAGAAGAAAAAAACAAAATTAATATAGAACTTAATAACATTACAGAAAAAATATGGGATGATACTAGTCTAACAACCTTTAACAGTAAAATTAGTATTGCAGAGTCAAGTATTGGACTAGGTGCTATGGTTACCTTTATCGGACTATATCTAGGAATTATTTTCCTAATATCAAGTGCGGCTATTCTAGCTTTAAAAGAATTATCAGAAAGTAGTGATAATAAAGAAAGATTCATAATGTTAAGGCGTATTGGAACAGATGAGAAAATGCTAAATAAGGCCTTATTTAGACAAATTGCAATATTTTTTCTATTTCCATTATTAATAGCAATTATTCACTCAATATTTGGTATGCTCTTTGCTAACTATATTTTAGAAACTTTTGGAAATGAGCAATTGTTACCTTCTATTATAATGACAGGAATATTTATAGTTATTATTTATGGAGGTTACTTCTTAATAACATATTTCTGCAGTAAAAATATTATTAAAAGAGCACACTGATGTTTAAAGAAATACAAGAATTTTTACTATTGATTAGTCCACTATTTATTCTATTATTTACTTTTATACTAATTGCCCTAATTAAAAAAATAAAAAGATGAAACAAATTTAAAAATAAATCAAGATAATACCTAAATTCTTATTAGATATTATCTTTTTTTATTCAATTTAGCACTTCGAAAACAACTATCAAATTATCTTTCAAATGTCAAGAGCTTTTGTGAAAAAAATTGACAAAATGTAAAAAATACTGTATAATAAGAAAACAAATTCGGTGGGGGTTATAATATGAAAAGATTAAGTCATTATACTATAGTTTTTGTGATGCTATTTTTTATATCAATAAATACAGTTTTTGCAAAAACAAGTATCGGAGCAAGTCTAGCTTCAAATACAAAAGAATTAAAAATTGGACAAGAATTAACAGTTACACTAAAACTAGACAATTATGTAGAAATAGAAAAAGGAGTTAATGCCTATAAAGCAACCTTAGATTATGATAAAAATATATTCGAAGAAGTATACATTGATAACTTTACAAATCTAAATAAATGGGAACAATTAGAATATAATAGAAAAACTGGTGAATTTGTTGCGATTAAAAAAGCAGGAAGTAAGACTCCAGAAAATGTAGTAAAAATAACTCTTAAGGTAAAAGATACCTCTTATTATGGTAAGACTAATATAAAATTAAAAGATATAACAACATCAGAAGGAAAAAGAGACTTAAAAATTGATGACAAAATTATATCAGTTGATATTGTAAAAGAACAAACATCTATTCCTAATAACAACCAAGGAAGTGGGACAACTAATCAACCTGCTTCTAAAGTACCAACAGTTAAAAGAAAATATGGAGTAATTATAGTAAATAAAAACAATGAAAGTAATGATAATATTATAGAAGATCCTAATATAAGTGAAGAAAAAGACTCAACTACAAATGATGATGAGGTTTTAGAATATTATAGAGATAAAGTAGAAGATGAAAGGGAAATAGAACACACAAAGTCAACATATATTTGGGCCTTTCTAGTTATTGTAATTGAAATAATTTTCTTTATTATTTTCCTAATCTGGAAAAGACAAAAAGATGATGAAGATGACAATAAAGATGATAACAATAAAAGAAACAAAAAAATTGCTATTTTAGTAGTTACTTCAATTATATTAATGCAATTCTGTGGAACAGTATTTGCAGCATCATACGATTTTTCAAAAAAAGGAGAAGTAAATGGAGACTCTAAGATAGACTATGAAGATGTAAGATTAATTGAACTACATTTAATTCATTCAAGAAACTTACTAGATGAATATTTAGAAAATGGAGATATTAATAGTGATGGAAAAATAACAGTTACAGATCTTACTCTTCTAGTTCAAAAATTAGAGAAAAGTCTAGACTATAATGTAATTTTATCAAATAGTAATCTAGATAATTACTATCCAAATAAAAATAATGATATAACCCTAAAATTTATTGGTGAAGTAGATTATGGAGCTTTAATTGAAAAAGTAGTAATAAATAATAAAGAATATAATGTAGAAAAAAGTAAAGACAAAACAAATGAATACCTACTAAAAGTAAATACAGGAGATTTAGCAGGTATTAAAGAATATAACTTTACAGAAGTATTATTAGATAATGAAAAAAGAGTAAAAGTAGATTATTCAATAAAAGTAGACGTATTAAAAGAAGTGCCAACTATTGAAAACTACAAAATATCAGAAAACTCTAAAGAATCTAAAATAAATATAGCATTTGATGTTTTAGATAAAGATAACAGTATAACTTCAGCTATCATAAAAATAACAGATGAAAACTCTAAAGTTATAAAAGAAAAAGAAATCAAAAAAGGCGCTAATAAAATAGAAGTAGATGTAGATGATGAGAAAAAATATAAAGCTAATATTATCATTTCTTATGACTTAGCAACTAACACTTTAGATAAAGAAGAAAATCATACAGGAAATATTTATGCTGAAAAAGACTTACAATTAATAATAAATTATGATTTTAAATTAACAAACATAAAAACATATAAAAATAATATAGAAAATCAAACATTTGAAAAAGAAGAAAAAATAGAGCTTAGATTTGATAGTACTAATATAACTAAATTTATCCCTGTAACAGCAAAAATTAATGGAAAAAATTACAATATAGAAAAACGTGATAATACATATATAGTACTAGTAGATGGACTAAATAAATTATCATCTCAAAAAATTGAAGTAGAAGAAGTAATATTAAATAATGGAAAGAAATTTGCAATTAAAGAAAATAATTCTGTATCTGTAAATATAATAAAAAGATATCCAACAGTAAAAGATATAATCTTAAATGAAAATATAGAAAATAATAATATGACAGTAAAATTTAACTTAGAAAATAAAGATGATGCTATAAAAAATGCCCATATTATATTATACAATGCTGAAGGGGTAGAATTAGATAGAAAAGAATTAACTAAAGAAGAACTAAAAAACAAAGGAGATATTACAAAAATACTAACTACTAAAATAACTTCTAGTTATAAAGTTAAACTTATCACTACTATAAATCAAACAGGAGAAGATAAGGATGACCAGCCTAACAAAATATTATTTGAAGAAGCTACTAAAGCTTCACCTAGAACAAAAATTACTAAAATAAGTGTAAATAAAGAATATGTAGAAAAAGCAGAAAAAGTTACTTTAACTTATAATATAGAAAGTAATAAACTAGAAAATATTACAAAAATACGTGTTAATGATTTGGATTGTATTGCTACTAAAAAAGATAAAAATACATATGAAGTAACACTTGAAGTAGGAGATAAAAGTGGTATATATAAGCTTACTACTACAAAATTAGTATATAGTGATAATGTAGAAGATAATGTAAAAGAAGAAGTAAAGATAGATATCTTAAAAGATAAACCAGTAGTTAAAAACTTCAAGCAAACAGATAATACTAACGACTCAGAAGTAACAATAAGTTTTGACTTAGAAGATAATGATAACAGCTTTATATCTGGAAAAGCAATTTTAACAGATGGAGTTAAAACAGTAGAAAAAGAGCTTAAAAAGGGAGCGAATACCTTAAAATTTACTGTAGAAAATGCAAAAGAATACACTTTAGAATTAAAAGCTACCTATGACAGAGATAGTAATACACTAGAAGGAAAACCAGAAAACGATAACTTAATAAATAATGAAGTATTAGAAACTAAAAAAATTGTATTAATATCAGATTATAAATTACAACTTGATGATATAAAAACGCATAATGATAAGACTGATACAAAATACTTTAATAAAAATGAAAGTATTAAAATTAGTTTCACAAGTACTAATATAAGTAGTTTTGAACCAGTAAGTGCAATTATTAATGGTAAAACATATAATATTAACAAAGCACAAAATAGATATACAACTGAAGTATCAGGATATGAAAATTCAGGAGTTAAAGAGTTAAAAATAGAAAAAATTACTTTAAGTAATACCAAAGAAATAAGTATATCTAATAACAATAAAACAAATATAGAAGTTTTAAAAGACAGTCCAAAAGTAGAAAAGTTTACTTATCTTGAAAATGATGACTCTACAATAACAGCAACATTTACAATCATAGATAATGATAATAGCCTTAAAGATGGAACAATAAAAATCTATGATGAAAATAAAAAAGAGTTAAAAACAGAAGCTCTAACTAAGAAAGAAAATAAAATTACTTTTAACAAAACTATGAGTGAATTCTACACTATTAAGGTATTAGCAAATTATGACTTAGACACTAACCATTTTGGTCCAGGTGATAACGAATATAAAAATCAAGTATTACTAGATGATGAAATAAATGTAAATGATAGACTAATAGAAATGAAAGATATTATAGGTATTGTTCTATATAAACAGACAGGATCAAAAGTAGAAAAATTATATAAAGTATCAGTAGAGGAATTAGTAAATTTAAAAGACTATATTGTAGAAGTAAAAATGAAAGATTTAAAATCATTCTACTCTCCAATTAGGGAAGTTAAAACAGTAGATGGTAAATTAAAATTCATCTTAGAATATGAAAATATAGTTCAATATAAGGGAATGCAAAAACAAAACCATCTAGAAGTAGAGTTTGGTGGTATATCTGAAGGAGCATATACTAATATAGATTTAGCAACTTTAATAGAATTAATTAAAAATAATCCAAAAGGAACTTATAAAATAAATTCTGATATGGATGCTAAAAACTTTACATCAGGAACAGCTGTAATACCAACAGAATTTTCTGGTACTATTGATTTTGATGGTCATATCATAAAGAATCTATCAATCCCATTATTCAATAAATTAAATGAAGCAACAATAAAAAATCTTATTATAAAAGATGCCAAAGTAAATGCAAATGGTGTATTTGCAAATACTATTACTACATCAACCATAACTAATGTTCACTTAAAAGATATAACAGTTCAATCTCCAAATGCAAACGGAACAGGTGCTCTTGCAGGAAGAGTAGAACAAAATAGTTTAATAGAAAACTCATCAGCAACAGGAGTAAATGTTGGTAATGGAAAAAGAACAGGTGGTTTTATTGGACAGGCTTACTTATCAACTATTCGTAATTGCTATATAGAAGGTAAAGTTAGTTCTAATAGTGATGGTTCAGGTGGTTTCATTGGAGAAGTACCTTCAACTTTAGTTACTTTAGAAAATATTTATGTTAATGTTAAAACAACCTTTGGTGGAGGAACAAATGCAGGACTTGTTGGTTGGTCAAGAAACTTAACTCTAAAAAATACTATAAGTCTTGCTACTAATACAACTGATAATGGTCCGTATGCTGTTTATGGTAGTATCCTTAATGGATCTTCATCTACTAATAACTATGAGCTTGAAACAACAAATATGAAGTCACAAGCAAATCATGCTAAAATCAGCAAAGTATCACTTGAAACTTTAAAAACAAAAGAATTCTATACTAAGACTTTAGGTTGGGATGAGAAAATTTGGAATTTCAACAATGTTTCAAAAGGAGAATATCCAACACTAAAATCTAATCCTTATACAGGAGAAGCTGAAGAGCCAAGTAATGAAGACATTTATATACCAGAATATAGTAGAATTAGTAAACTAAAAAATTATGATAAAAACCGTGAGATTATTTACTATAATATGTATAGATTAATGCCATTCTATGATGCTAAGTATTATGTTGAAGATGGAAATAGAATAGATATTAATCATGTGCTAAATACTAAAATAATTAAAAAGATATTTACTTATGATAGAGATGGCAAACAAGTTGTAGGTTTATCAAAAACTGATAAGGATAAAATAAAATCAATTAGAATTGTATTTACAGATAATGAATCAGTAAGTTATAGTGTTCAATGGCTAAAAAATACAGATAGTATAACTACATATCATATAAATGATATTGATATAGATTATATGTATGAAAAATATTTAATCGATACCAATTCAAATATATATAAGTATATTGTAAATCAAGTAAAAACATATGATTATGTAAATGATATTGCTTCTCTAACACCAGAAACAGAAGTTAGAAATTATACAGAAAATTATGCACACGTTATAGAAAACGCGGAAAAATTTGCGCTATATCTATTAGCAAACACAGAAGGTTATAACATATCAAGCATAAATAATGTTTTGGAAAATAAACTAACTATAGACTTATCTACTAATAATACATTGCAAAAATTCTTATATGGATATAACTATTTCGATCGTTTCTACAACTTTGAAATAGGCGGGCTTAATATAAGAGATATTGTATATTTTGATGGTAGTATCTTTCATGAAAATTTAAATCCAGCATATTTAAGTGGAGTATTAGTAGATAGAGCTTCAAGTAGTCAAAGATCAACTGCTAATCTAACAGCATTCTTCAATTCTTATATAAAGCCTTATACAGAAGGAAAATCTGTAGGACCATTCTTAGAATATTTCATACAAAATTTAACAATAGATAAATATAAAAATGATCCAGCAAGTTGGATAATTGATAATTATGATGGAACGATATATGAATCTCCTGCACCACGTCATAAAAATCTTCGATACAAAGTTTGGGATCATTTAAAGTCAAGAGATTTATTAATATTACCATTATTATCATATCACGGTAAGGATATGTATATATTAGGAATACCAACTTGTATCTTAGTAGGAAATTTAGATGAGAGTTATTACTTCCCTAATAAAGTATTTAATAACTTAACAAAGGAAGAAAAATTAGTACCTTTAATTAATTTTGCTAATAAAGCAACAGCATTCTATGATTCCATTGCAGGAATTGTTAATGAAGGTGGATATAGAAACTTGACTCGTACTATGATAAACTATGATAATACAGGAAATAAAAACTGGTCTACAACTCCAAATCCTCCTAAACCAGCTTATAAAGGATTCTTCGAAGTATTAGGCAAATATACCGTTCATGGAGCAGCAGCAGCATATGCTAATGGAACAGATATTTATTGGATTTATCACGCACTAGCATTCTATAATATCTATACTCATGAAGCTCTTCATAATCAAGACGGAAATACTTTCTTAGAAGGAACAGGAAGAAGAAAAGGGGCAGGAGCTGAGCATTTTACAGATAACTTTTTAACACAAGCTAATGGAATTATTAACAGTGGTTACGGTGTAGTACCAAACTATACATTTACGAACCCAATAACTAGTGCAACAACAACAAACCTATCAAAAGATAGAATTAATACTCGTAAGAAAATAGAATCATATTATAAAGGAATGTATGATACATTTGCATATCTAGATTATATAGAAGCACAAGCATTCTTAAAACTAACACCAGAAGAACAAAGTAAGATAGCTCAAGCCATTGAAAATCAACAATATGTTAAGAAAACTGCAGAAGACTTTAAAAAGATGAATTTAAAAACAATTGAAGATATTTGGGATAATCATTTAGTTATCATAAGAGGAGGAAAAGCCTATACAACAGGTAGTATGTGGTATTTATCATCTGTTCCATCTGGTGCAAGCGGAAAAGGATTCTTTGTGTTAAATGCTTATCAAATGTTAGCAGACTTTGGCTATGATGGTTATGTAGCTTATGCAGGAAATAAATATAGTAATAAAAGTGAAGAGCAAATTTTACAGATGTTAAGTGGTGACGACAAAATGACTTTCAAGAAATATCAACTAGGTCGTTATAATAAAGTTGCAGAAAAAATAGATGGATTTAAACATATAAATACAAAAGATGCAATAGAAAAAACTTTAATTGCTATGAAACTAGATGTAGCACATAACAAACCAATAGACTTAAATAGTTATGCTTCAATTTATAGGGAAACATTATATGGATATTTGAAACGTGTCACTAATGACTTTGAAACAAGTATATATAGTAATGCTCCAAATTTAATTCATATAAATAGTGCAGAAGATTTTGTTAAAAAAGTTAAAGATAATCCAGAGGTAAATATTATTCTTGATAAAGATATAGACTTTACAAATATAAAAACAGAAGAAACAGACCAAAGTATTATAGAAACCTTTGTAGGTAGCTTAGATGGAAATAATCATAAGATAACAGGGCTTTCTAAACCGTTATTTAATAAAATAATGTTTGGTTATGTAAAAAATATAAAAATAGAAAACTCTAATGTTATAATAGATTACAATACATCAGGTACCCTAGCTAAACAAATAGACTTTAGTATCTTAGAAAATATAAAATTAAATAATGTTTCAATAAAAGGAACTTCAGTTGTTGGAGGACTTGTTGGAAGCATAAATAGAACAACAGTAAAAGATATAACATATAAAGTTAATGTAACAAGTACAACAAATCCAAATGAATTAGGTGGACTATTTGGTAGAGCAACATACTCATATATTGAAAATGCTCATGGAATAGATTCTACTATAAAAGGAAACAATAATATTGGAGGACTTGTTGGAAATGCTAATAACATTCATAAAATTGACAAGTGTAGCTTTAATGGTAGCATAGTAGGAGTTAACAATGTTGGAGGACTAATAGGTTATTTCCAAAACTCAACTATTGAAAACTCATACACATTAGGTGAAGTAGAAGGAACATCATCTTATATTGGAGGACTTATTGGAGTTGTATCATCAAGTATAGTAAATAATACTTTCAGTAATGCAACTGTAAAAGGTAATAGATTAGCTAGAACTGGAGGTTTACTTGGAACTGTATCAAATATATCAAATGGAAGAACAAATTCTAAAGTAGAAGATAGTATCGCCTTTGGAAAAGTAAGCAATGGTTATAAATTTGATGCTGAAACAAATAAAGAAGTTATTGAAAGTTCATTCAACAACAACTATGAACTTACAGACTCCCTTGGAATGTCAAGTATAGATAGAGTAGGGATAAACTTTAATAATAGAATAAGTAAGATAAAACTTTCTTCTCTAAATAGTTCATTCTATACTAAGACACTAGATTGGAGCTCTAGCATTTGGGATTTCTCTAATGTTACTAAAGGAGGATTACCAAAATTAAAAGGACTTGATAAAAATAATGTAGAAACAATAGTTTCAAAAATTAAAATATCTTCAATAAATGACTTTTTAAAAATAGATGAGAAACCAGATGCAATTTATACATTAACAAAAGATCTTGATTTTGCAAGTTATACCATACCAGCTGATAAGACTAGTGTATTAACTGAAATATTTACAGGTAAAATAGAAGGTAATGGACATACTATTTCTAATCTTACAAATGGAAGCTTATTTACTCACTTTAGAGGTGTTGTAGAGGATTTGAATATCAAAAATTTTCAAAATAATCGTCCAAATACAGATTTTGTCAATGCCTTTACTAAAGAATCATATGGCGCTACATTTAATAATATGAAGTTTGAAAATATCACATTATCAGGAAAAGGTAATGTAGCCCCAGTATCTGGAATGGATGGAAGAAGTGGCGCTAACTCAATATTTAATAGAATTAGTGTAATAAATGCTAATGTAGTAGGAACAGGTTTTTATAATTCAGCATTCGTTGGTAGAAAATTTGGCGGAAAAATTACTAATGTATATGTTCAAGGAAACCTAGAATTTTATACTACTGAAAATGGCGGGATAACAGGTGCTAGTCAAGAAAATGTCTTAATAGAAAATGTTATATCAAACGTTAATGTATCTCGTCCAAAAAGTACAGATTCTCGTAACATTAATGGAGGTTTTGTTGGTAATATCTATGATAATCCAACAATTAGAAATTCAATTTCAATGGGAAATATGAGTGGAACACCAACTAATGTAAATAAGTTTACTGCAGCAGTAGGAAATATTTCTAAATTAACAAATTGCTACGAATATGCTAGCGCAACTGGAATAACAAATGTTAATGGAACAAACTTAAAAAATGCAACTAGAGAAAATTTACGTAGTAAAGCTTTCTATAAAGATACATTAAAATTTGATGATAAAATTTGGAATTTAGATAAAGTAGCAACTAATGGCCACCCAGAATTAAGATAGTATCATCTATTTAAAATTATAATAAATGTAGGAAAAACTATTTTCCTACATTTTTTCTTTATGAAAGAGATTATCAATAATAAAAACTCATTAATTGCTTATTTACACTCATTAATTGCTTATTTACAAAAAATCATTTATTAAAATTATAATATGATATATACTAATAATAAAATAGAGGTGAATCTATGGAAAATAAATGGTATTTAAAAGACATAAAAGAAATATATAAAATATTAAAAACAACAAAAGAAGGATTAACTAAAAAAGAAGTAGAAAAAAGAATTTTAGAATATGGACAAAATATTATTCCAAAAGGAAAAAGAGAAAGTCTCTTAAAAATGTTTTTTAGTGAGTTTAAAGATCCTATTATTATCTTACTTTTAGTAGCTGTACTATCATCACTTGTAGTAGGGGAAACCTTTGATGCAATTGCTATTTTATTTATTATCTTAATAGATGCTATAATAGGAACTTATGAAGAAAATAAAGCTAATAATACAATGGATAATTTAACAAAACTTGTTCCTTTAGAAGTATCAGTTAAAAGAGAAAATAAAAAAATAAAAATTAGATCAGAAGATTTAGTTTTAGGAGATATTGTCTATTTAGAGTCTGGTGATAAAGTAAGTGCTGACTTAAGGATAATAGAATGTCAAAATTTAATGGCAGACGAGTCAATTTTAACTGGAGAAAGTCTTCAAGTAGAAAAAAATGATATAGTACTAAAAAATGATAAACTTTCTTTATCTGAACAAACTAATATGCTTTTTTCAGGAACAACAATTGTAAAAGGAAGAGCTATAGCAATAGTTGTTGAAACATCTTTAAACACCCAAATAGGAAAAATAGCTAGTAGTATTAATAATACAAAAGATGAAAGATCACCTCTTACAATAAGAGTAGAAAAACTATCAAAACAAATTAGTATATTAGTATTAATAATTGCTATTATAATTTCTATATTATTAATAGCTAAAAAAGTGCCATATAATGAAATATTTTTATCAGTAGTAGCCCTATCTGTTTCAGCAATGCCAGAAGGCCTATCCTTAGCGCTTACTATGGCTCTAACTATTGCTTCAAGTAAAATGGCAAAGAAAAATGTCATAGTAAAAAAACTAAATTCTGTAGAAGCCTTAGGAAGCTGTACTGTAATTGCAACAGATAAAACAGGAACACTTACTGTAAATGAGCAAACAGCAAAAAAGATACTTTTACCGGATAATACAAAATATAATATTTCAGGAACAGGATATGAATTAACAGGAGAAATTGAAGGAGATAAAGAATTAAGTCTAGCTAAAGAAATAGCTCTATATGGAACTATAAATAATGAAGCTAAAATAGAAGATAATAAAATGATTGGAGACTCAATTGACATAGCTTTTTTAGTGCTAGGTCATAAATTAGATGTAGATACTAAAGATATTAACATACTTCAAACTATTGCATATGAGTCTGAAAATAAATACTCAGCAGTTTTTTATGAAGAGTATGGAAAAAGATATTGTACTATTAAAGGATCACTTGAAAAAGTTATTACTTTTTGTAATAAAATAAATTTTTTAAAAGAGTTCAATAAGGATATATTAAATAATCAAAATGATAGTCTTGCAAAAGAAGGATATAGAGTTATAACTATTGCTACTGGAGAGGTTCCTAAAAAAGATGATTATACAGAAAAAGATATAAAAAATCTAACTTTCATAGGAATGGTAGGCTTTATTGATCCGATTAGAAAAGAAGTAGTAAATGCTATCTCTGAGTGCAAAGAAGCGGGAATAAGAGTATTAATGATAACAGGAGATCATCCATTAACTGCTTTTTCAATTGGTAAAGAACTAAACATAGCTAAAGAATATAATCTTGTTACAACTGGGGAAGAAACAGAAGAATATCTAAAAAAAGGTGAGAAAGAGTTTGACGAATTTGTAAAAAACAAGAGAATATTTTCACGAGTAACGCCAATACAAAAGCTAGAAATCGTTAACTCCCTTAAAAGAAGTGGTGAATTTGTAGCAGTTACAGGAGATGGAGTAAATGATGCTCCCGCACTTAAAAGTGCTAATATTGGTATTGCAATGGGAAGTGGCACAGATATAGCCAAAGATGTAAGTAAAATGGTAATTATAGATGATAATTTCAAATCTATAGTAGATGGTGTTAAAGAAGGTAGAGTTGCTTACTCAAATATTCGTAAGATAATATTCTTTTTAATCTCTTGTGGATTTGCAGAAGTACTATTTTTTTCACTTGCCATCCTATTTGATATGCCTCTCCCACTTATAGCAATTCAACTTTTATGGTTAAATGTAGTAACAGATGGTATTCAAGACTTGTCTCTATCTTTTGAAAAAGCTGAAAAGGAAGTTATGAAAGATAAAGTAAGAAAAACAAATGAGAATCTATTTGATAAAAGTTTATTAGAAGAAGTTTTAATATCAGGTTTTATTATTGGAATTTTGGTATTCTTCGTTTGGTATTACTTAATTAAAATAGTAAATATTGATGTAGAATTAGCAAGAAGCTATATTATGGCATTAATGGTATTTATTCAAAATATTCACGTTTTCAATTGTAGAAGCGAAAAAAGATCATTTCTTAATGTACCATTAACTAGCAATATATTAATGCTTGTAGGTATAGTAGTATCAATTCTTCTACACATTATAATGATGGAAGTTCCAATACTTGCAAATATATTAAAAATAAAACCCATACCATATACTAATTTAATTCATCTATTTGTTTTATCATCTACTATATTAATAATTATGGAACTATATAAAAAATTTAAATATGCTCAAACGAAAAACTAAATGCAACTTTTTTACTTGTATAATTTACTGCAACTATATATTCATTTTTGGATTGCATTTGCTTTTTCAGTTCAGTTAATCATAGTTTTTACTTTCATTTTAGAATGGAATGTGATTACAATAGTAACCAAAATGTACATTTGTAAATGATGTGAAACAATTTTATATAAAAGTGACTCGTATTTTTAGAGTTACTTTTTTGTTTTGTTATAAGTTAAATATTCCAGAAATGAATTTAGTCAATGATTAACGTAAGTTAAATTTATTTTGCATTGACTAAAGAATTGAATGGAATATACTTGGCAAACAAAACTAAAATTAAATCATTTCGTTTCTCAATTGGTGTTTTATATTCTAAAACAGCCATAGGAATATTGTTTGATCTTTTCAAATATTGTTTTCCTTGTTTTCTTAAATCTTCTAATGAATAAAATGATAAGAAACTATAGAATATTTCATTATCATTTCTATGACTTCTTTCTACTTTACCATTATGTCTAGGAGTTCTAGGTCTTATGGTATGATGAAAGATATCTTCTTTTAAACAGAATTGATCCATAGGATGAACCTTCTTAATCTTGCTTTGATTCCAAGTGAATTCTGTACCATTATCAGTTTGTATCTCGATAGGTTTATATCCATAATATACAATACATCTTTTTATAAAATCCACAGTATTCATAGGAGTATGTTCTTCATACCAAAACAAGAACCTTTCTCGAGTTGCTTCATCAATACAAGTATATTGATAAAAGTTTTTATCCTTAGGAATATCAACAGATTTGCATACTTTAGGAACATATTTAACATCAATTTGCCATTTAATACCAATATCTTTTGGAGTATCATATTTTTTAGGCTGATATTTAGAAGTGCCAGAAACATTGATTTGGTAAATAATATCTAGTTTTCTCATCACTCTATAAAGACTTCCAATATGTCTAGAATAGCCTTTATTTACTCTTAATTTCATCCACAATTCGCACAAAGTAATATGAGGATTTCTTCTAACTAGATTTTTAATCCAAGTAATTTCTTTTTCTGTATGAGCATTAGGATGAGGAGTAAAGGGTTTATGAGATTTATCTACTAAAGATTCTTTGGTACCATCATATCTCTTATTCCATCTGTAAAGAGAAGTTCTAGAAATATGATATTTTCTGCATACAAACTTAATTGAGTTTCCATTTCTATAGGTTTTAACTGCATTTTCTCTAGTTTTTAATTCGTGGGGTAAATATCTTAAATTTTGTGATATACTATTCATGTGATTCAAGTCCTTTCATGTATATGTTTTTTGCAACTCATATTATACGACTTGATTCACTTTTTTTATATAAAATTGTTTCACATCTATTGTAACTCTACAAT
>CATKYP010000002.1 GCA_949840855.1 uncultured Bacilli bacterium
CTAGATTATTATATAGGGATTGAAAATATAAAAAAAGACTTAGTAGTCTTTTTTAGATGTTGCTTTTTAATTAGTTTAATTTTTTCAATGTAAGAGATGCATTTACACCAGTACCTAAAGTAACTCCTACAGCTAATAATGCAGATAAAGCCATATCAATAACATCTCCAGCAGCGAGTGTTACAATAACACTACCACTATAAATAGAACCAACACCTACTGCTAATACTCTAGATATTACAGTATCTGGAATATTTGTTCCATTAATTCTTACTGCTTGTGTTAGTGTTGTACCTAGAGCTACTGAAACATTACTAAAGTAATTAATCTCATAAGTACCTGCTTGACTAGCAGTTATACTATTGGCAGGAGTATATGTAGCATTTAAACTAGGCATAGCAGTTGGAAGAGCTATTTGAGTTTGTGTACCAATACCAAGATTAATTGTTTGTGGAGCATCACTGTATTTTCCAGCATACGCATTTAATCCAGCGGCTGGTCCAGTAGGACCAGTAGCTCCGATTAATCCTTGGATACCTTGAGGTCCAGTTGGTCCAGTGGCTCCAATAGTGCCAGCAGTACCAGGGATACCTTGAGGTCCAGTTGGTCCAGTGGCTCCAATAGTGCCAGCAGTACCAGGGATACCTTGAGGCCCAGTAGGACCAGTAGCTCCCGCTAATCCTTGAATACCTTGAGGACCAGTAGGACCAGTGGCTCCGATTAATCCTTGGATACCTTGAGGTCCAGTTGGTCCAGTGGCCCCAATAGTACCAGCAGTACCAGGGATACCCTGAGGACCAGTAGGTCCAGTAGGACCAGTGGCTCCCGCTAATCCTTGGATACCTTGAGGCCCAGTAGGACCAGTCGCTCATGGTTAAAAGTGGCACACCCCATTTATCCCAGTATCTATAAGGGTTTGCTATTGATAGATTATCACATTTAATCCTAATTTGATAGTACAGGTTGACTAAAAGCATTAACTTGGTGTCTTATATTACTATCATATAGAAAGTTGTTCACAAGTGGTTACAAATTCATTAAATGGGCTGGTTATTAAAATACTTCTGGTGTATAATATTACTACTTGGAGGTAATAGAAATGAAAGTGTCCAATTTATTATCAAATTATACATTTGAAAATTTTGTAGTAAGCAACTCTAATAAAGATATTGTCAATTATTGTACGGAAGTAGCAAACAATCCCGGTAAACTTAATAACCCTTTATTTGTATATGGTAAAAGTGGGCTAGGTAAAACTCACCTTATACATGCAATTGGAAACCATATTGTTATGGATAATTCAACTTTAAATATATTGTATATAACCAGTGATGTTTTTATAAAAGAATACGTTGATGTTACTAAATCTAATAATGCAGAAAATTATAATGAATTTAGAAATAGATATCAAAGTGTGGATGTATTAATTATTGATGATATACAGTATTTAAAAGGTCAAGAAAATACACAACGAGAGTTGTCTTATATCTTTAATGATTTGCTATCCAAAAACAAACAAATAGTTATCAGTTCTAACCAATCACTAAATAGTATAAAACTATTAGAAACTCTACATAAGTGTATTGATTTAGGAACTGAAATAAATTTAGTTCAACCAGACTATGAGTTATGTATAAGCATTATTGATAAGAAGTTTGAAAATATTAGTACTTTAAATAATATTTCAGAAGATGTAAAAGAATATATTGCAAATAATTATGGTTCTAACATTAGAAAGTTAGAAGGATCGATTACTAGAATAATGGTATATTCTAGTATGATAAATGATTCAAACATTACTTTAAGTTTAGTAATTGATGCTTTAAAAGATTATAAATAAAATATGTAAGGAGATGGAAGAATTATGTTAAAACCGTTAGAACAAACAGGATATATGCAATTAAACGAGAAAGAAATAGCATTTGTAATTAGCAGACCAGGAGTTGGCACTACTACTTATTTAGCAAATCAAGCTAAGTATGCAAGTAAAGAGCATAAAGTATTATTTATAGAACTTGAAAGTGAAAGAGATAAATTTATAGAGAGATTTAAACATTTAGATAGTGATAACATCAATTTAATTTCTGCTTTTGAATCGCTACTTATGGTAGAAGATATAGAGCAATATATAATTGACAATAAACCTGAATACATCTATATAGATTATTTCCATTTATTAGTAACAAAGACAGCACAGAAAGACTTTTGGAATTATGATAATAAAATCGACAAATACATACTAGATAAACTGAATCAATATACAGAAGATTATAATGTTAGAATTATGACATCCGGCAAATATGGACCAGAACCTAAAGATGAAAACATATATTTAACAGATACTTATGATAAAGCAGATTGTGTTTGGATACTTAAAGAAGATTCAATGACTAGAATTAAATAACAAAATGGCAACACTGACTTGCAATCTTGACACCTCAAGTGTATAATGTAATTACTTGAGAGTGAGGGTGATTTAAAATGAATAATGACTTCTACATAATAGAGATTATAAAGAAAGTTGTAGTTAGTTACTTCCATATTGCAGAGCAAGATTTAAGGGCTAAAGATAAAAGCAAGAAAGTAGTTTATGCTAGACATATAGGAATGTACTTATGCAGGAAACTTACTAGTGAAACTTATCCTAGAATTGGGTTAGAGTTTGGTGGACGTGATCCAAAGACAGTAATTTATGCTTACAATAAAATTGATAAAAGTTTAAAGAGTAATACGCAATTAGTATCAGATGTCAAAGAAATTACAAGTCAAGTTACTAATCTTCTACAAAAGTCATTTTAAAGCACAATATCTATTAGAGTGTTCAATCCGTTTGGCACTCTTTTTTCGTGGCACAAATCTTGCATTAAGCGGCAATAACTTGTTTATAAAGCAAGTTTATCTTAAAATATAAAAGATGTTTGTTATTAGTTGGTATTATCTATGAGGTGTGTTAAAATATACTTGAAGTATTAATGCCATGAGCAAAGACTAACATATAGGAGGTAATAACTTTGGGAAGTTTAAATATTATTGTTGGAGATATCACAAGTGATGAAATACTAAAAGACCACGATTTAATTATTAATCCTACTAATCCGAGAATGGTATGTGGAATGGGAGTTAGTCAATCAATATTTCATAAAGCAGGAGTTGAACAATTAGAAAGTTATACACAAAGTAAGTATAACATCAGTTATTTTCATGAAAACAATTTAATGCAAGTTGGTGAAATAAGGATTACACCAGGGTTTAAGTTAAATATGGATATTATGTTTGTACAAGGACCAAAAGTATATGAATATGAAGAATATGTGATGGCAAAGAAATTATTATTAGAAACATATAGAAATGTAATTGAGAAAGCATATGCAAAAGGATATCGAAACATATTAATCCCAAGTTTAGGAACAGGAAGTTATGGGTTTCAACATAAAGAGGTTGCAAAAGACGTTATAAGTATATTGAAAGGTTCCTTAATAGATAAGAATATGAATGTAGATTTTGTTCTATATAATGATGTAGATAAGACTTACTATAAGAATTAGAAATAAGATAATAAAAGAATTGAATTTTGAAGAATAAATGAGAAAGATAAAAACTCATTTTGAGCATATTGAAATTAATTAGTAAAACATCACCTAGTTTATAATAAAAAGGAAGTGAGTAATTATGAGTAAGACAAAATACTTTGATTTAGATAAAAATGGTAAATTGATGCCCTCAACTAAAGTTTATCTTAATAGTAATACTTATGAAGTTGAACAACAAAAGACATCTTCTAATTTTGAAGTAGATACATTAATGGCAGAAACAATTTCATTACTCAACCATAAAGGTTATAAGACATTATCAAGTAATGCAGGTCATGTTTATCAATACTTTATTCGTGATGGCGTATATTATTCACAAGAAGATTTAAAGACAGATAATAATGGTACTAGTTATTTATATGTAGGTTGTCATAATGGAACACCAGTGAAATATGAGTTAATATCACAAGACAATATAAACCAAGAAAATTTAACTACTGGTATATTTAAAGTAACATTTCCTATCATTAAATTATACATCTTATTTGATAAACAATATTCTTTTAATGATTTACCTAGTGGTTGGTACCTTTATGCAAATGATAATACTATTATATGTAAAATAGATTATAACTTTGATACATTAGATTTTAAAGAGTTAGATAGTTTAATCACAAAAGCAAATCAAGATTTACTACAATGGGTAAGAGAATTGCCAAACAAAGCAAATTTATCTTAGAAATATAAAAGATATTTGTTATTAGTTGGTATTATCTACGAGGTGTGTTAAAATATACTTGAGGTGTAAAGATGAGACCAAATAGTTTGACAAAACGAATTAAGATTAAAGATTTAAGCCAAATGTGTTTAGAAAAATATGACTTAAGGAATATAGATTTTACTGGATTTAATATAAGAGCAGCAGACTTAAGAAACACAGGAGCCAAAATAGACCCACAGAAAGTAAGAGACAAATGTTTATCAGGAGCCAATCTTCAAGGCTTAGATTTAAGCAATGCAGACTTCACTGATGTAGATATTCGAGAAGCCGTTTTAATGAACACTAATGCACATATCGACCCACAAAAAGTAAGAAATAAAAACTTAACAGGAGCCGATCTTCAAGGTTTAGATTTAAGTAAAGCAGATTTCACTGATGTAGTTATTCAAGATGAAAGAAATGTAACAGAGATTAAAGTAACAGATTTAAGAAACACAGGAGCAAAAATAGACCCCCAAAAAGTAAGAAATAAAGACTTAGCAGTAGCCGATCTCCAAGGCTTAGATTTAAGCAATGCAGACTTCACTGATGTAAATATTTTTAAGACGTGCTTAATGAACACCAATGCACATATTGACCCACAGAAAGTAAGAGACAAATGTTTATCAGGAGCCGATCTCCAAGGTTTAGATTTAAGTAAAGCAGATTTCACTGATGTAGTTATTCAAGATGAAAGAGCTTTTTTGTCTATCGATGAAACAAACTTAACAAACACTAATGCACATATCGACCCACAGAAAGTAAGAAACAAATATTTAACAAACACTAACCTCCAAGGCTTAGATTTAAGCAATGCGGATTTCACTGATGTATCTATCGATGAAACAAACTTAACAAACACTAATGCACATATCGACCCACAGAAAGTAAGAAACAAAAGCTTAATATGGACCAATCTTCAAGGTTTAGATTTAAGTAAAGCAGATTTCACTGATGTATCTATCAATGGAACAGATTTAAGAAACACGGGAGCAAAAATAGACCCCCAGAAAGTAAGAGACAAAGACTTGATAGACACCAATCTTCAAGGCTTAGATTTAAGCAATGCAGACTTCACTGATGTAAATATTCAAGGAACAGATTTAAGAAATACAGGAGTTAATGATAACATAGGTAATTGGAATTGATATGCTTATTTGTGTTTAGTCTCTTATTCAATTTAGAGTGTTCAATCCGTTTGGCACTCTTTTTTCGTGGCACAAATCTTGCATTAAGCGGCAATAACTTGTTTATAAAGCAAGTTTATCTTAGAAATATAAAAGATATTTGTTATTAGTTGGTATTATCTACGAGGTGTGTTACAATATACTTGAGGTGTAAAGATGGATAATGCAATCATTAAACAGCAATTAGAAAAGTTACCAAAGATTAACAATGATAATTTTTTTCTAAAGTACAAATCAACATTAAGCAAGAAGTATGCAAAATTACTTATAGGTAAGACTATTTACTTTACTTGGAGGCGTAAGAGTTCAAATAGTAATATGTTTACTAAAGAATATACATCAGGTAAAGTATTAGACTATAAAGATAATAAACTACTAATCTACACTCATTATGTAACAATATTAGAGAAAGACTTGTGTGATCCAAATGATTTAAAAGATAATGAGTTTATACAAGAGATACCACTTGAAAATATAACTGACATAGCAGAGTTTACTAAGTATGAGTATGAAGGTTGGGAGATATTACCAGATGACTATTATGGCAAAATATATGATATTACCAACGTACAAGACAATTCTATAATAGCATTGACTTATGATTTTGATGGACTTTATCTACATTTAGCATATAAAGATAAAAACAATGAAGTTATTACTAATAAGTATCCAATTAGTTTAATTAGTAATATGACACCTATATTTGAGTAAATAAAAAGAAGTAGAAACTACTTCATATCAACTCGACTAGGCAATTTAGTATGAGTAATCTTACTTTCTTGAAATAGTATATAGGCATCTACTCCCAAAACTTTAGCAATTACTTCTACCTTTTCAAATGTTGGTCCGTATTTTCCACATTCAAGTTCACTTACATAAGAAGCATTTAAGTCAACCTTTTCAGCAAACTTTTCTTGAGTTATACCTTTCTGGAAACGAAAATATTTAACATTTTTACCAAAGATTTGTTTTAAAGTCATTGTACCTATCACCACTCTTTACTAATAATATGGTACAATTTTCTTACAAAATACTCCATTGAGTTTAACTCAATAAACTTTCGATAAACGCTTTAAGAAAGGAGGATTATGATGAGTAACCACAAGAGAAAAGCAATTAATATTATATTATATTCGATAGTAGCATTATCTACTTTTGGAGTGTATACGTATATTACAATTACTAAACCACCTATTATGGCATATAATGAGATTGTTACTTTACCAACCACAGGATTACGATTATCTTATGGAACATTAACTGCTTTAGGATATATTTTGATGCCTGCATTTGCTTGCATCATTTTAACAGCAATACTAGAGAAATGTGGAAGATTATAGATATCACTCTTGTAAATCAAATTTAGACTTGTTTAACTATTAATGAAAGACAGGTGATAAATTGAAACAAGAGTTATTGAAGATAGCACAGGAACTATTACATTGTTGGCTTGAAGATGCTTACGACAATATGGATATATTTAAGTTGTATATGGAAATATCACACCTCATATATATACTTCCAGAGAAAACAGATGACAAAGATTTGATATTGGCACAAGCAATGACCAAAATTGAAAACCAATATAGAATACCATTATTAGGGATAAATATTCCTAGTTGGTTACAACAGAACTATCATAATAAGTTTATCTTAAGCGTTTATGAGAGAATATCTAATTTAAGGTCAATTTAGGGAGATGATTAATTATGGACGAACTAGAGAATATATTTAGACAAAATCACATTAAAAGTGATGGAAAACTCATTGCGGATAACATTGCAGCAATATATAAGCATTGTGGAAACAAACATGATAAGAGATTTTGTGAAGTCTATAATGAAACACAAGATAGCTATAATCTAACAGAAGAAGAAACACAATATCTTGAGAGAGTTATAGATGAACATTTAAAGAAGAAATACAATTTAGAATTAGTTTCAAAGGACATGAAGTCAAAAGTTGAAGTTAAAGAAATCAAATGAATTATAAGTTCCATATAATTTGGAGTTGCATTTAATATTTAATGATGGTACATTAGCACTAAGGGTAACCTAAAAAGATCAGCATAAGACTTTCAACTTTGAATCACGTGAGCCAACACGAGAAAAAAGCATTAATAAACACTATAATAATAATCACACACACAATTATAAGAAGATTAATTATATTAATAGTAACATTAACATTAAGAGATTAAATTAAATAGATATTACATTACATTAGTATTAAATTATTGAGGAGTTTACTACTTCTCCTATCAATAAACATTAAAGTAGAAAGTTAAAGAAGTAAGACATTGTAATCGAAGTTACCTGTACTACTCCCATTTAACTATCACACCCCTAGATACCAGAAAGTAAACAGCCACTTGATGTTTACTTTGCTGTTGAACGATTGACGGCACGACCACGAAGAACACCTAATAAACATTGAAATAATAACAGTACACACATCAATTAAAAGAATAACTACTATTAGAACATTTAAAGAGATAACGATTAAGAAGAGTTTATGTAATTACTTAAAAGTAGTAGTAATTATCCTCCATTTAGTTTATAATATTTAACACTTTAGAAGTACTATATTATTCTGTGGTATTATATTACTATACAAAGGAGGCGTATTATGACAAATCTATACAAAAGAATAAAATATTACTTAACAGAGATGTCTACTGAAAAGAGCATTATACAGTTCAAAGTAATAGACAAACTCGAGATCATTACAGAACACTTATTGAAATGTTTACTTATCCAAAATAAGACCGACACGTTAGAACATTGGTGTAATGAAATTTATGGATTTCTAAACAATATACCTAGGATGAAAGGTAACAATAAGTATCCTAATGATAAACTAATATATTCTTGGATTATTGGTTGGATTGACGATGATTTATTAGAATGGATAAACTCAGATATAAGTATGATTAATTCAAAGTATAGCATGGACACATCAAACTGCAACAAACAAAGTTTAAATGATTGTATATTAGAATACTATAAATGGTTATCATTAAAATTATCACAAAATGGTAAAATTAACAATGAAGAAGTGAGACAACAAATATCTACACTAATCAACAAATATAATAAAGAAAACACTAAACCAAAGGTAGGTGTTTAACTATGACAAGCTTACAACAAGAACTATATGAGATGGCAAACTTAGATAAGGAACTTACTGGTTTACCAGTCAATCTATGGGTAGATAGTTCTGGACAAAAAAGAGATAATAAGCATGGACCATATAGGTTAAAGTTTCAAAATAATTATAGACGTTTAGTAAATAAAGAGGACATGATATCTATTACCATTCATAAGACGGACCCAGAAGTTAAACCACCTTATGATGGATTTAAACTAGGTATCAAGGAACGAGACTTAACTTTAGTGAAAAGGTTTATTATAGATAACTTTGAAGATTTAGAACTATTAGTTCAAAATAAGATAAATGACAGAGAATTGATTCATAGATTAGAAGCCAAAAACTCTAAACTATCCAAGAAAGTTAAGGTAGGCGTTTAATCATGACAATTATAGATAATATTAGAAAAAGAAGAACTACACCTACACCACCACACTGCAAAGATAAAGTGGCAATGAGTTTGCTCAAACAATTATTTTGGATGCTAGAAATTGATGTACCCAAAATTGCAAAGAGATATAATATCAATGTAGAGTTTAGAATATACAAGTTTGGTGAGATACAAATAAATGCACTACATAATTTTAAAGAATCACAAAGATATGAACACGACCCAAAGTTTAATCCATTTGAGTATGATATACTAATTGTCGATTATAAAGATGTCCTATATAGCATAGTTCATTACGACGATATACTATCGGAAGTAGAAAAACACCTTAAGACAGCAGATAGTCATAGAAAGATATTAGCACTTGAAGAGTTTAAAGAGTATCGTGCATATGAACATTTTAATGAGAACTTTAAAAACAATGGTGATTTGATAAGATAAGACTAATAGACTTAAGGATAAGTTCAACTAAAATAGAATTGATTTACTTGGGTTACAATTCTCCAACAGTTATTCTTGGTGGGTTTATACTAGTTGGTATCTTAAAGTTTGACAGACTTGTTCTTAATGGGTAATTACTTTTAGTTATTCATATATTTATTTGAAAAGAGGTATTGTATGAAAACATGGTTTATTGAAATATCCGATAAAGATGGATTAAAACTTACTCTATATACAGATGGTTCAATTTATGGTAATGAAAGAGGAAGATGTTTAACTACTCTTTCTAATGACGATATGAAAGAGATTAGATATTTTATCGACCATAATTTAGGAGAGTTTAGAAAGTTAGGTTACTATAACTTTAATAACAACCCATTTACAATTAAAGTAAATGACCTAAAAAAGAACAATAGATACAAGTTTATTGGTTGGCCTGAAACATTAAATATTATTAGTGTATTATTGAGAAACTACTATCAGAGAAATTTGAGTAATTGCCCACACCTCCTTGCATCGGTTAGGTAATTGTGGTTTATTATTAATAACAAAACATTTAAACAAACAAAAAAAGAAACATCATTATCCAATGTTTAAAGTATTATCTATGTTTCTTGAGTATGTACAAATAAAAGGACTATTCGTTATCAGAATCGATTAGTCCTTTTATATATGCCATAACTAAACTTTTCTTGTTCTCATCTAGGTTCATAACACTATGAATAATCATATTAGTATCACCATCCCAAGCATCTACGTCCTCTAATCTCAAAGGAATGTTGGTACGTCCGATAAGAAAATCAGTATTGCAGTTTAAATAATTTGCCATTGATACCAGAGTTGTCAAACTAGGTATTTTTTGGCCATTCAAATAAGCATTCACTGTTGATCCACTAATCCCTGCTCGAGTAGCAAGTTTAGTTACTGAATAATCTTTACTATCAAGAAGTTTACGCATATTATCCATTGATATGGTTTCACGAATTCGATTATAATGTTCTTTGTCATTGATGACCATATTACCACCTCGACATAATTTTATCAACTAGAAGTATATTATATTTACACTCAAAGTTATTGTTTATACACTCTAGGTATGATATAATTACACTCAGAGGTGAGAAATATGATAAAAGACTTTTTTAACCATAATGACGATTTTCGTTTCTTAAAGGACTATTATAACCTATCAAATAGTGCCAAAAGATATGGTGTTGAGAGAATGGAAATTAAACATTCTAATTTACTTGCGTGGATCTTAAATCCATCAAATGCAGGTAATTTGGGAACAAAACCTATTAAAGATTTACTCAAGTTAATACAACATAATACTATTGAGAATAATACATTTAAGACACTAGACTTAAATAAAGTTATTCTTACTGATGTTAATATTAAAAGAGAATCATATAACATTGATTTACTTATTACTTTAAAAATAGATGGGATTGACTATGCAATTATTATAGAGAATAAAGTTTACTCTTCTATACATGGAGACCAATTAAGAAACTATAAGACTACTATTGCAGAAGAACAAACCTATTCTCATTTTACACAAGTATGTGCATTCTTATATACAGATTACCAAGATAAAGATTATATAAGTGGGCAGTTAGAGCAAGCTACAAATGAAGGATATACCCCTATTTCCTATCAAGAGGTATATGAGAAAGTATTACTACCTATTACCAAGTATTCAACTAATAATGAACAAATATTTATTCTTTCTGACTATATTCATTGTCTAGCATCACACACTACTGATACAGGTAATGAAATGATGATTATTACTGACCGAGATAAAGAGAGTTTAACTAATTTATTTAAAGAAGAACAGATGCTTACCTTTATAGATAAAATAAGAGATAGCAAAGATTCAAATGAATATACAGAGTTCTATAATGAAAACAAGCCACTCTTTTTACTGATTTTCAGTAAATACCGAGTTATGGCATTACAAAATAATGAAACATCATTAGTTGCTAAACTAGACAGTATTATTTATGGTAAGAGATATATTATGAATAAGACATCATTTAGAGGCATTGGTGAATTAATAAAGAATATGATAACTACTCTAGCAGAAAAAGGATATACATATGATGATTTAGATAATAGATTAAATCATTTATATTCTGATCCATTGATAGTTCCAGTTAAAGACATTCAAAATGTAAATCATCCTAGATGGTTTACTAATAATGAAAAGATGGTAGATATTGAAGGAACTACATACTACATTTTAAGTGCATGGAATTCATGGGATTATGAAGAATTAAAGAACAAAATTAATGAACTTGATATGGGAGTTACATTAGAGTAAAGAAATGAGGTAATTATGAAGAAGTTAGTTATATGTTTAGTAAGTGTGATTATGGTATCATTAATTACTGGCTGTGGGTCGAGCATAGAATATTATTGTAAAGAGGGAGACGAATTAATAGGTGGTAATTCTTGCATTCACAAATCCACTTATCAGGCCACTCCAGTATGCAATGCTGGATATCCGTATAATCCTGTATATAGACAATGTTGTTGGCACGCCCAAAATATGAGTTGTTATACTCCTAGGGAATATAAATGTAATTCAGGTGATATTCTATCAGGAACAACATGTTATAAGGAAGAATTTTATGATGCTTATGTAAAGAAGAATTAGAGAGTATTGAATAAGAATGAAGAAATTGAGTAGAAAATGAGTTTGACTAGTTTATTAACAATAGTAGTAATAATTTCTATTATAGCATTTGTAATCATAAATAGTTTAAAATCTATATACTTTAATAACTTGCTTTAAGTGGCAAGTTTTTTGTTTAGATAAAGATTAATTGGTATTAATTGTTATAAATTCTCTCACTATCCTTGTAGATTACGGACAAGATGGTATTATTCATTTCGTAAACTTATGTTTACAGTTTGGAGGTGAATTTATGAAATGGATTTATGATGACGGTGGCCGTTCAAAATATTATCAAAAGGAAAATGTGAATGATTGTGTTTGCAGATCCATAGCAATTGTAACAGGCAGAGATTATAAAGAAATATATGACTTAATCAATAAGTATGCTGAAGAATACAGACAAGTGAATCCAGATGATAATAGTCATGCACGTTTAGGAGTATCTAAAGATTTAACTTATAAGATTTTAACAGATTTAGGTTTTAAATGGATAACTAAAATGTATTTTGGCAAGGGTTGTACGTGCCATCTTCGAGATGGTGAACTACCAAAGAAAGGTAGATTAATTGTAAGTGTATCAAAACATTTAACAGCAGTTATTGATGGTAACGTCCATGACATTTACGATTGCACTAGAAATGGTAAAAGATGCGTTTATGGTTATTTTATTAAAGAAACAGCTTAATAATAAGGTGGTGAGTTTATGAAAAAGTTAAGAATATGTCCAAAATGTAATAAAAGATATAAAAGCTACCCTGCCATTTCAAGAGATGATAATAAGACTGAAATATGTCCTACTTGTGGACTACTAGAAGCATTATTATCACTAAAAAGTACTAAGGAGCAACCTTATGAAAAAGCAAGAAGTATATGATAGAAATTATATAGTTTCAAAGTTAAAGCAATTAAGTCATAAGCACAATATTTTAAATGTGTTTAATGATTTTCTATCTATGGCTGCTTATTCTATATCTAACTCAGTATCATTTAATCAAGCATTAGAGAATCAATACTTGAATATCATTAACAAATACGAGAAAGATGAACAAGACTTATTCCCTAAAATGTTTGCTAGTTTAATCAATTCATTAAATCCAGAAGAATTCAATGATGTTTTAGGAACAATATTTGAAGAATTAGAATTACAAAACAAGTTTAAAGGTCAGTTCTTTACTCCTCAACACATATGTGATCTTATGAATGAAATTACTCTTAACAAAGATGAAGTTATAAAAGCCATTGATACACGAGGATATTTCTCTATGTCGGAGCCAGCATGTGGGAGTGGACGACTAGTTTATTCTCTACTTAAGTTCATGCACGATAATAATATAAACTTTCACAAAAATGTATATATTGAAGCAACTGATGTTTCAAATTTATGTGCATACATGACTTACATACAATTAAGTCTCTATGGTGCTAATGCAAAAGTAATATGTGGTAATACATTAACCAATGAGGTTTACGAGACATTTTATACACCCATGTTTAGAATTATGCCAATTCTTCCAAAAGAAGGTGTTGCATAATGGATGGTTATACACGAATTAAGAATCTATATTTAGAAGGTACTTGTAGAGATGACTCTTTAAAAAGAATAGTAACATTTCTAATGAAAAGACCAAACATGAATGATAACTACTTAAATGAAGAAAAGAACTTAGTGGATATGATGAAATTTCTTTATGAGAAAGCAAGAGCAAAAGCAAATAACAATGTTGTTTGTCTTGCAGATGAAGAAGTGTATGATTTAGTTGTATCCTATTTTACTAAAAGTAATGAAGAATTAGAGTTTAATAAACCAATACCAAAAGTCAATGTTAAACCTCCAGTTAAGGAAGTAGTTAAAAATGATAATCAGTTAAGTTTAGAGTTAGAATGTACATAAGAAAGTCTCATCAAAGATTATTAGACTTATGTGATAATAAGACTTCCTTTACTAAGACGTTTGAAAGGTTTATTGCAGAAAAAGAAAAGCCTCACAATTTGATTATTAAAAGCAAAGGTAATCACCTTTGGTGTACTTTTTGCCATCATAATTTTGTGGCACAGGCAAAAGTAAATGGTGAGATTAAATGTCCTAATTGTAAGCAAAAACTTTTAGTGAAATCTAACAGATTAACATATTATGAATTTAAAGATAATGTGCAGTTTCTTGATAAAGTAGAAAATACCTTGATCTTAAGAACATTTGAAATATGTTCTTGTTATAGCAAAAATAAAGTTACCCATCATTTAACAGAGTTTATGAGAACCATCATTGATGATAATAAAAGTACAGACTATTTAAGTAATCATTTAAATAGTTTTCTTGGTTATCTACATATCAAATATAGTATAGAATTTACACATTGGCGTAAAAGTTCATCGTCATATAATTGTTTAGGTATTACAGCTATGATATGTCCATATAACATTAAATCAGTACTTAAAGGAACAAAATTAGAATACTCCGGATTAGAGAAATTGATATCACGATTAGACTATATATACTTTTTAGATTATTACTATATAGCTCATATTCCTAGCTTTGAAATTCTTATTAAAATGAAATTGTATCAATTAAGTTTAGATGCTAATAAGTTCTATAAAGGTACGTCATTTCAAAATGTATTTGGGGTATCCAAAACATTCTATCAGTTTATGAAACGTTATGACTTGAATTATAAACAATTAGAAGTATTAAGATTAATACAAAAAGAAGATATTACTCTTATAAACAACTTAGTGAATATACATGATTTAGATAAATTGAGTGAATATGTAGATTTAGAAGAAGCCTATAATAAGGTATTATGTAAGACAAATTGTTCAGAATATGAATACTTAGATTATCTCCGAATGGCCAAGACTTTACAATACCCTATGAATAATAAACGAGTGTTATATCCTAAGAATTTAAAGAAGGCACACGACAAAG
Source organism: uncultured Bacilli bacterium (assembly GCA_949840855.1). Classification (GTDB taxonomy): domain Bacteria; phylum Bacillota_I; class Bacilli_A; order RF39; family UBA660; genus UBA2730. The sequence continues at coordinate 15,066 of CATKYP010000002.1, forward strand.
TTACTAAGATTTACAAAGTAGTTCAAAATGAAATGATAGATAAACAAATTCAAGAACGATTAAAAGAACTCAATAAGATGACATATAAAAACAACAAATATGTTATATATGCTGCTCCATCAGTAGCAAGTTTACTTGATGAAAGTAAACAAATGAATAATTGTATTAAAAGTTATTGTGAAGATTATGGTTTAGGTTATAAGGACTTATATTTTATGAGAAAATTAGATAATCCAAGCAAGTCTTTAGTTAGTGTTGAGGTTAGAAATAATCAAATAGTCCAAGCAAGAATTTATGACAATGATCCACCAAATAAAGAACAATGGAAATTCTTAAATAAATGGCAATCCAAAGTATTAAGCAAAGCATAGAAATGAGGTACATATGAGTTTAAAAGATAAAGTTGCACTTAACGTTTTGGCTTATTGCAATGACAATGATATTAAATTAATTGATTTAGCAAAACGACTTCATTGTGGATTACCTAAGGTTACAAAGATGTTAGATATTAAAGAAAGAACAAGACGATTTACGTTAAATGATATAGATAATATATGTGATGCACTAGGTGTTCCTCCAGAAGTGATTATAACTTATGATAAAAGAAAGAGAGATGATTAAATGGAAAACATTAGAAACGTATTTGAACGTGAACTTGGACGCTTAATGACTCCAATGGAGAACGAGATTTTAGAAAATTGGAAATCTCAAGGGTTTACGGACGATACTATAAGAGATGCTTTAAAAGAAGCAAGGTTTAATGGTGCTAGTGCAAATAGTTACAAATACATAAACAAAATACTACAAAATTGGAAAACAGCAGAAGGAGCAGCCAATGTTATGGCAAATCAAAATTCAACTACTCCTCCTACTAATTCAGTAACAGAAGATGACCTACCTTGGTTAAATGACTAAGTGATACATTATGAAGAAGATATTGATTGATAAACGCAAACTTAGGAACAATCACGATTATGATGAGCTAGTTAAAGAAATGAATAGTTATACTGATCCAGAGTATAAACCTAAAGATGAAGATAAAGAAGTATGGGAATATAGACGAAAGTATTTTAAAGACTCCTCTAGCATCCAAATTGGAGACATAGGTATTATAATTCAACCAAACATGGATGTTACTCCAAATCGTATAAATAAAAATGAGGATAACTACAATATAACATTTCAAGATTACACTATCAACTACTATTATAAGGGAGTGTCAATCGGTAAATTTTCAGGATATTTCAAGTCTTTAAGTTTTGATCATATATTAGAAGATTCAGATATTTTAGAACAGCATATGCACTTAATTCTTGATAGCATACCATTTGATAATTTTAGCGTCAATTATGGAACATATTATGTTGATTGGGGTAATAGACCATTTATAACTGATGAAATGTTGGCAGAATTTTCTAGCGGTTAGTCCTGTTTGTTGAGTATAAGAAAAAGTTGTTAGGATCGTCCTAATTGGGTACAAGGTGGTGATAAACATGGTAAGATTTGACCCAGGAGATTTGATTAAATCTCCGTCGGTAGAAGATAAATTCTTAAATGTACAAGACTATAAGAAAGAACTATTGCAATGTATGTTCTTATATATAGTTGGAGTTTGGGAAGGCAAAGATAACAAAGAAGTAGATACAATAATCCAAGAAGCTTTAAATAGCAAAGGTAAGTTGACTACTTCATTTAAAACAAGTCAAGGAACAATTAAGGTTACAACTGATTTAGATATTAAGAAAACAATATTAGAATTTGAAGGTGAAGATTATGAGAGCAAGATTAAATGAAGAAGATAAAATGAGAGTATTAAACACTGTTACGACGAATATTCTATCTAACATGGATAATATGAATATTAGTCAAGATGACAATAAGATAAATGATTATACAGAATTTTTAAGTGCAAGGACAAATATTAGTAAAACAAGATTAAAGAAGATGCTAACAATGGATGTCGTTAAGTTAATAACACTTACGGATATAGTTCAAATAGCAAATGCCATAGGTATAGAGCCTAAAGAATTGGTTTGTGAGAATGAAATAAGTAAGTAAACGCCCGACATTGGTTATATTGTGGGGTGTCCTCTTTCTTTTCAAAGTTCATGTGGTTACAATCGTTCACATAGTTAAATGAGTGGTAGATTATGATACCACTTCTCTTTTACAAGTTGGTGTTCGATAAATCATTTGATTAATCGGTCATTGAATTTAATGATAAATTATAGGTCAAAATCGGTTTATTACTCCAAATGTGTTTGATTAAAGAAAATCATGATTAATCGGTCATTTGGTAGAAAGGAGTTATTATGGATGATATAAACGAAACGTATGGAATTGCCAGATGTTCAACCAATAAACAAGACGTCCAATATGAAATCACAGAGTTAGTTAAAAAAGGAGTTCCAAAGCAAAACATATTTATTGAATATATTACTGGTAAAGCTGATTTATCAAAACGAACAGAATTAGATAAGTTATTTAAAATAGTTAAGCCTGGTATCTCAAAAATCGTAGCAACAGATATAACGAGGGTTGCTAGAAATCCTAAGGCATTTTATGAAATTATGGAATTTGTTGAGGAGAATAAGTTATGTTTAGAAATAGGCACTTTAAAAGTAGATTGTAGAAATGCTGAAATGGATATAATGACATCAACGATGTTACAGGTACTTTCAATTTTTTCAAGTTTTGATCTTAAGATGAAGATATTTCAAATTAAATTAGGATTAAAGAATGCGGTTGATGAAGGCACTAAGTTAGGACGACCAGTAGTTACAAAAAAGGATTTAGAAGATAATCCTAAATTTTTGAAGTATTATTATCAATATAAAAATAAGCAAATCACTCTGATTGAGATGACACGACTACTAAATTTATCTAGCAGGTCAACTACATATAGATGGTTGAGTATATTTGAAGACAAATAGAATATTGAAGTGAGAAAATCACTTCTTTTTGTTTATATAACTTTCTAATTCATCAAGTAATATATCAACATCATGTTTTTTAGAATGTATCTTCTGAGATTTATTCATAGAGATATAGTTATTAGCTTTTAGGACTAAATCTTTAGGCAACTTTTTCTTATATTTATCGACTAACTTTTCAATCCTATCTATGTGTTCTAATTTCTCTTTACGACACTTTTCTTGTCTAATATTTACGTTAGAAATTTCACAATCACTACATCTAAGTACATTTCCCAATACAGGATTTCCGCAATCCTCACAGATACTAATAGGGATACGTTTATCATTAATATCAATAATATTATAGTTTTCAGCCAGATACAACTTGAAAATATGCCATAAAACACCCATTATATTCTCATATTGTCTTGTCATTTTATATATTCCAGATTCATAATCATATGACAACTTATTATATCCATATAGGTTATATATATGAGAGAGTTCATATAAGTATATAATTTGATTTACTATATTTATATACAATTTATCATTAGGGTCACTTTTACCAGTGATAAAATCAGAAAAAGTAATAGGATCTTTTTTGCTAATAGTCTTACCATTAGATATATACTTAGTGTTAATAATTGCATATGTCACAAGATAGCAAAAAATTGCCATATCAATAAGCGTGCCATCATCAACATAGGACCAATATTTATTAGTTTCCTCATCTTTAACATCAGATTGTTCTATTACAGGAATGAAATTATCTAATAACCATGCTTTCAATTTTTCATTACTTGTCTTAAGATTATTATTCTTAAGTAAGATGTAATTATTACCTGAAATATTAAAAGAACGATTAATACCCAAAATTTCATCTAATTGATGTCTAACATCTCTAATTTTACTATCCGTCATAAAATTATGAACATCATTTCTCAAAAGTGTATTATGTATATCAAGATTAAGAAAGCCATTGTCTTCTATTATTATATTAGATATGTTCTTATCTTTATTATCATTATACAATTTTCTCCCTAATTCAATAAAAGAACGATACATTTGATTTAGTTGGTCAGCAGTTAAATTATTAACATATTCAGATGGTATGGCTTCTAGGTAATAAGCTCCTCTAGATTTCATAATTCTAACTTTGTTACTTTTAATAAGTTTCTTTGTTTTTATTGAAATTGTCCTATCATTTAACGCCATAATTTCACTCCTTTTTAAATTATTTATATTGTCACACAAGTGTCACAAAAAGTCAAGTGATTTATTAAAAAAAGTGTGAAATAATGTAATTGTTCTGGAACAAACTATTAGTTTATTGCAAGAGACTAATATAATTTAGGAGAAAATTATGGAAGAAAGATTTAAAACAAAATTACAAATTAGAGATTTATGTAATCAAATAATTAATTTAGATATGGAGAAATATGATTTATCATCTATAACTTTTAAGCTTAAAGGGTTTAGTTTTATAAAAATTGTAGTGGAAGGATATATTACTGACTTAAACACATACTTCAATATAACTTTACCAGAAGTACCTTATTTTAAGCTAGTTGAGTTATTCGATGTAATTCAGAAGCATTCTAATATTAAAAATGAATGTCAAGAAATACTTTACCCTTTAGAATGTGAAATATACTTTACATCAAATCTATGTAGTAGATGGCAAGTTAAATTTGTTTCACGAGATATTGATTCAGAAGAATTAACATATTCAGTAAATCCAAAAGAATGGGAAAAGGACGTTAGAATATGAAAACTAAAACACAAGAATTCAAAAGTTGTTATGATGAACTACTATCAAAGTTATTCTTAATGACTTTTGAAGACAATATTAGTTATACAGAAGTAACCAATAATAAAGGAGAAACATCAATTAGCTTAGTATCAGATGAACCACAATTAATTCAAAGAAACACAGAGAATAATAGTTGTTATTATGCAAACAATTTTACCAATAATCCATGGTATTACAACAATGCATTTGATTTAACAGCACATGAGATATTTATCTACTCATTATTATTACACAAATGTATAGTAGAACAATCGGAAGCAAGCACCATATCTTATAAAGAATTACAGCAATTAAGAAATAAAAGAGTTGGCAATTCTAAGGTTGTAGATGATGCTACTCTTAATGCTTATGATAAAGCATTTGAAGGATTATGTAAGAAAAGACTTAAATATGATATAGGTAATTCAAGACAGAATAAAAATATTACATATAGACAGTATGAACAACCATTACTTATGGTATGGAATCTAAAAGAACAATCTAATGGTGATATGATTTTTGATTATTCACTAGGACCATTTGGTAAAACATTAATTGAATCTAAAAGATATTCTAATCTAGTGCCAGCCAAATATTTCACACTTAATTTTAAAGAAGTTATGAGTTATGAAATTGCACTTTATGTATGTAGAATAATTTACATAAATAAAAGGAAGAAGAAACCAATTATTATCACTCTTAATTCTATTATGAAGAATATTAGCAAGTTTATAGATTCAGAAAAATATGGTTTAGTGAAATATTGTGATGCTTTATATTATAGTGGTCCTAATGTAAAGAGATTATGGCATAGTGTCATTATGAAAACAATTGAATTATTAGATACATTAAAGATTGAGTTGAAAATCAAGGATTATGTAGGCAATTATGATGTTATAGAAAATTCACCATACTCAGTCAATTATCAATTTAAAGAAGTTAAATGGATTATCTATTTATACAACTGATGTTCAATCTCTAGCAATAAGAGTTTTATATATAACAACTAGAGTTTATTAGATAAACAAAAAGTATGATAAATAAAGGGATTTAAGGTATATAAAAATTTCAATACATAAGACTCTAAGTCGATGTCAAAGCCTTAGTCCCCCACAGAATGGAGGTAAAAATAATGAAATATTATATACGTGGACTAAAGAAAATGGAAAAGGAAGAAGAGAAAATGGAAAAGCAAACGGATAGAGTTTTAAAAATAACCCCTAATATGATATTTAAAACTACTATGCTAAATAAAAGAATTTCAAAACAAAATGAAAAACGAACAATTCAAAAGAATGAGGAACAAAGAATATGAAAAACGAACAAATCAAAAGTGATAATGAGGCAAAAGTAATTGCTATGTTAAATACACCTATCCCTAAAGAATTAGTATCTAATGGAATAGCAACATTCTTTGACTCACCAGAGGATACATATCTCTGTTCAGATAATAATAGTAAAGATAATAAACAGAAGCAGAAAAAAGCAAAAATTACCCAAGAAGTTACTTCTGATAAAGAGAGTTCTACTACTAATGATAGTACTCAAGAAGTTACTTCTGATAAAGAGAGTTCTACTACTAATGATAGTACTCAAAAAGTTATTCCAACTAATAAGATTTTTGATAACGATTCAAATTGGTATTATGTAGTTGAAAATCAAGCAGCATATGGAAATTCAAACGGAAAAATTTATAATATTGATAAGGATGGAAACCTTATTGCTAGTCTTAGTATTCAAGGGCTTTATTCATCAGGATTAAATCAGTTGGAAGGTAATATAATAAGTCAAGAAGATAAAGAACAAATCCTTAAGAACATTACTAATAGCATTGAGCAAATCAATTTTCTTCCAAAGCAAAAAGAGTTAGCAAAAGAAATAAAAGGATTCCCAGAAATAAATGAGCCAATACTAAAAATATTAGATTTAAAAGATGTTTGTCTTAAATTTAAAGATGAGAGATCTTTAATTCGTGCAATCTTTATAGCAAAGGATAACGATATATTTAAAGCATTGTTATCTATAGCTGCATTAAATAAAGTAGACTTATTCAATCAACTAATTGACAAGCAGATTTTTCGGGAATCTGACTTTCGCTACTATTTTACTACTTCTGGTTTAGACCAAGCCTGCAAAACAATTTATGAAACCATGATTTATTGGGTGGATGAATATTCTAAAATGCCATCCGTAGAGTTCCTTTTAAGTCAAATACAAGTACCATATTACAAAGAAATCGTAGATAGATATCTTTGGGATGAAGAAACTATTAAGACTTGGGTTGATGCTAATTATATAAAAATGAAAGAACATAAGTTTAATTATTTATTAGAAGAAATTAGAAAAGGTAAAATCAAAGGAATAAATAGTGTTATTGACTCACTAAGTAATATTGAAGAAACATATAAACCTTATGATGAAAAGTTACAAGATCCATATAATGATTTAAAGGAATATATTGAGTCTAAAGAAAATGAAGTAACATTATTCACAGGTATAAAACCATTAGATGACAAACAATTTACTATTGCTAAAGGGAAAATATGTTCAGTATTTGCTTACACAGGAAGTTTTAAAACCATGTTTTGTACTAATGTAGCATATAAATTATTAGGATTAAACACTAATGTTGTTTATATGTCATTAGAGATTGATAAACGAGAAATGTATATCAACTTTCTATCAAGATATTCATATGATGATGGTTCCCCACTATCACACAGTGATATTAAATGTTGTAACTTAGGTGATAATGATAAGAAATATTTATTTGAAGAATTACAACCAAATTTTACACAAAGAAGAAAGAATCATTTAATTATATTTGATGAAACAGATTTAACAACTAATACTCAAAGTGAATGCACCAAATTATTATCTAATGCAGAAAATGAGTTTATTAAAAGAACAGGACACGGTGTTGACTTACTAATTGTAGACCATATAAATTTATTAAAATTTAGTGAAGAACGTAAGATGAATGATTATGCAGCTGTAAATCATTGGATGAGTTACTTCCGTAAGAATGCCATAGATTTTTTAGGCACAGGTAGACAAATTGCTATATTATGTGCAGCCCAGAGTTCACGAGAAGGTTTTAAAGAAGCTACTAAAAATAAAGGTAAATATTCTCTAACAAATATTGCAGAAGGAAACGAGATAGAACGTTCTTCATCATATGTATTATCAATTTATACTTCAGATGATGATAAGAAAGCAAATAAAACAAAAATGCAAATACTAAAGTATCGTGATGGCAACCATACAGATGACTTACTGGAAGTTTTAATTGATCCAAAGTATTATGCTTTTGGAGTTATAGAAAATCTTTATAGTTCTGGAGATACAAAAATGTATAACATTCCAGGTAACAACATCTCTAGTAATAGCAATACATTTTGTAGACCATCAAGGAAAATATAAAGGTGATTAAAGATGATATCACAGAAACAATTTAAAGAAATATTGAAACAACCATTATCAATTTTGGGTATGCTTCTTGATAACTATTTACGATTTGTTAGACTAGGAGTTAGGAAACATCACCCGTTAAATAAGTCAATTCACAATCTTCCTTATTTTGCATATATTTCATTGAGGAGGAATCCGAAAATGAAAGTAATTGCTCATTTTAAGGAAGACGGAGAAAACTTACAAAAGTTGGTAGAACAACTATTATTAGAGGTGGTAGTTATTAAGTAATTATAGATTGGAGGGATATTTTTGGATAGAGAATCAGAAATGAGAGATAATTTATTTAGAGTTGTAACTGTACTCTATATTATTATTTATGCACGTTTATCTAAGGAAGAAGAAGGTAAAACACCAGAAGAACAATCTAAGAGTATTCAAAATCAAATTGACATATGCCAAAGATATATTAATGATGAACAGCAAAAATATCCCAACATTCAATTTAAAGTTGTAGCAAAGTTATCAGATGATGGAATTAGCGGAACAACATTTGACCGAGCAGATTTTAAGAGACTAATAAAATTAATTGAAAGCAAACAAGCAAATATGGTTATCACTAAAGACCAATCAAGGTTTGGACGTGAACATATAGAAAGTGATAATTATATGGAACGTTGGTTTCCTGAACACAATGTTAGATATGTAGCAGTATTGGATGGTGTTGATACGTATGTGCCTGATAGTGCAAATAATGATATGGCACCTATTAAAAATTGGATGAATGAAATGTATGCAAAACACACTTCACGTTCAGTTAAAGCAACAAAGAAAAAGAATGCTTTAGAAGGTATATGGAATGGTGGTGAGCCTGTTCTAGGGCTTCAAATTGATCCAAATAATGAAGGATGTTTAATTTTAGAGCCTAAAGGTGCAGAAATAGTTAAAATGCTTGCTGAATTAGTATTAGATAACAAAAGTTTAGATGAAATTGTTGATATACTAATAGAAAAGAAAATACCTATACCATCAATTATTAAAGGAAACAGCCGAAACTTAAATAAAGAAGTTGAAGAAATATGGGATACAGAGACCATTAGAGATATATTAACTAATGAGATGATTACAGGAGTTATGGTACAAGGTAAAACAACCACTTTAAGTCATAAATCTAAAAAAGTCATTTATCTACCAGAAGAAGATTGGATAAGGGTACCTGATAAAGTCCCTGTAATTATACCTAGAGAAAGATTTGAAGCTATTCAAACAATGCTCAAATCAAATAAGAATAAAACAACGAAATCTCATGACTATCTATTAAAAGGATTAATGAGGTGTGCGGATTGTGGGCACGCCATAAGTATCAAACATTTTAAAGATAGGAAAAATAACTACGTTGAATGTTGTTATTATAAGAAATATGGAAGAAGAAAAGAAGTATGTACTGCACATAGGTTTAGTTACGAGGAGTTAGAAAAGTTAGTATTAGATAATGTTAAAAATGAATGTATGCAATATGTTAAAGATAATGATTTAGCAGAGAAATTAAAGAACAAGAAAGAAAGTAAAGAAAAGCAAGTTGATTTAAGATTAAAAATTGATAAATGCAACAGGAACATTGATAAGTTGAATAAGTCTATTGATAAAATGTATCAAAGGTTGGATGCAGGCATTATTGATGAAGACGATTATACAAGAATGACAAAAAATACTAAAGCAGCCATAAATTCAGAAAAATTATTATTGGAGACATATACAAAAGATTTAGAAGTATTAAAAGAAAAGAAAGTCAAAGAGCCAAACTATATTAAGATAGTCAAAGAATTCCTTTCACTAAAAAAGCCTAATAGAATACTATTGTCTAGGCTTATTGAAGTGATATATGTCAACGACGATGGCACAATAGATATACATTATAGGGTTAAAAATCCTTATAAAGATAATTAGTGCCACTTTTACCCATTGGAGGTGGCTCCGATTAATCCTTGAATACCTTGAGGCCCAGTAGGTCCAGTAGGCCCACCAGCAGTACCAGGGATACCTTGAGGACCTTGAGGCCCAGTAGGACCAATAGGTCCAGTAGGCCCTAAAATAAAGCAAGGAGATTGATGATTGCAACATCTTCTTCTATTATTGTCATTAAAATCATTCATAATATTTTACCTCCTGATATATAATATGTTGCTTTCCAAATAAGGTAATTATATTTGTCTATCGATGTTATATATATTTTAATATTGAATTTATGTTATACTTATTTTAGATTATGGAG
>CATKYP010000003.1 GCA_949840855.1 uncultured Bacilli bacterium
AGGAGTAGATGATGATTATGCATAAATTTAATATTATGAATAAAAAATGGGTTGGATTACTTTTAACATTTATTTTGTCTATGAATATTATCATTAAAAATTTTGACGTTTATGCTGAAGCTGAGAAAAAAGGATATTGTTCTGGTGCTAGTGCAAAATTTTCTATGAAATCTAGTGAAAATGGAGAAAAATTAAAAAATGTTAGTGTTGACTTAGGAAATGGTAAATATTCAATATGGTTAGTTCCAGAAAATCTAATAGATGATGCTGATCTTTCTGATTCATCTAATACAAAACTTAGAAAGATTGCAAATAAAGCAATTAAAGGTACTGGCTCTCAGAATATTGCTAATGGAGTTACTAATGAGTATCTTATTAAACATAGTTTTGTTAGTCAAAAACCTTATACAGTTAATGGGGTATCTGATTTTTACGTAATTGTTATGTTAGAAGTAGAAGAAAATGATCCAGATTGTGGTTATTGGCTTAAAATAGAACATGTTACTCATGATAACCAAATAAGCAATGCACCTATTGATAAAACTACTGCTAATAAGCAAGCATGTGACTGGGCTACATCTTTTGTTAATACTGTTGATAGTAGAATGGCTACTCTTGTAAAGAAAGCTATGGCTCCTTGTTTTGGCAGCAGTTATAATATGTCTAAAGAGAATTTAAATAAAATAAAAAAATCATTAGAATACTTTTATAATAATACTTACAAGAAATTTGCTAGTTCTACTACTGGTGATAATTCATATACAGCTTTTTCTAAAGACCTTCCTGCATTAGATGCAAAATGGAAAGAGATTAAAGATACTAAGAAAGTGGATTATAAAGCTCTTGGAGCTAATAGTAATTCTATGTTAACTTGTAGTACAAAGAATGAGAAAACATTTCAGTACTTGTATCATATTGAAACAAAAAATATTAATGCAGATATAACTTTAGGTGATGATATAGTAGCAAAGCAAACTACTACTACTAAGAAGGTATGTGGTACTAAATGTAGAGAAACTCTTACTATATCTTATGGTCCACCTGTTGCTGTTATTGCAGGTCAATGTTTTACTTACGAAGTTGAAGTTAAAAGTAATGTAGAATGTGTTGTTACAGGTCTAGGTGGAGACGGTAATGGTGGTAACGGAGATGATGCTTTCAATAATTTCCCTGATATTAATAATTATGTTCCTTGCGAAATTTATCCTTATTGTTATGGTTCTAACGGGGTTCCAGCTGGTGGAGCAGGTTATACAAATCAAGCAGGACCAACTGAAGATTTTGATAGTTGTATAAGTTCTTGTGATGGTGGAAAGTATTCTCAAAAATGTATAGATAGTTGTTATAATGCTGTTTATAATAAAAAAGCAAAAGACAGTAAAAGTACCAAGAAAAGTTCTACTAAGAAAACATCTGCATTTGATGCTACTTCTACTGATAATAAAAATTATAATGATTTAGTAAAATCATCTGGATTAACAATAGATGAAATTAATAGAAAAATTTATAGTATTGATACAATAACACTTGCTACTAGAATGGGATTATTATCAGGTGGTAGTGTTGGTGGTAGTGATTGTCCAGGAGGAGATCCATTAGCTGACTCTAGTGTGATTAATAAAGTTTATGAGTATGTTAATGATAATATTACTGGTAAATATTATATGAATGGAAGTACTATTTCATACACTGCTAAAAATAATACTTCTTGTGAGTGGAATAAATATGGTTATTACTATTTTAGAGACAAATCAATAACTGCTAGAACTGTATGTAATGCTTATGGTTATAGTTGGAATTGGGGATCTACTACTTGTAGTCCTACACCTTCTGCTAGTTGTCGTGCTGGTAATGGATGTTATAGAGGTAGACCTGCTGGAACAGGACATTATTACCCTGATAGTAATGGATTTAAAAGAAGTACTGTTTGTCAAGAAACTTGTGAATGGGTAAATAGTGGTAAAAGTTATACAGGTGGATCTTGTTATTACCTAGATAAAGGAAATGCAGAATCTGATTATGTAAATAATGTTAATAAATATATTGATGCTCTTACTAAATGTATTGAAGCGGTAATTGCTAACTGTAATACAGAAACTACAAACTTTACAATAGCTGTAAATAACGATGTAGAAACTGGTGCAGATAAGCAAAAATGTGATAGTGGAAATTATGATAGTAATGGAAACTGTATTAGAAAAGATGATAATAATCAAAGTAATACCTTTATTGACAATACACAATTAGAATTTAATAGAATTCTTAAGTATAATGGAGGAACTTGTTCTAGTGGATTTAATAATTCAGGTAGTGGTACAAAAACAGATATGTATCATAGTATAATTACTTTCCCTGGAGCTTGGATTAATAATAAAAATGGTGAAGTTATATATGATAAGCCAGATGGCTCAAATTCATGGTATACATCTAAGATAGGAAATTATTGTACACCACTTACTGCCAAAAATGTTAATGCTCATTGGTGGACTTGGTATCAATATTACAAATCAGGTACTACTAATAAGACTTTTGATGAGTGGGCTGGAAGTAAATCTAAAGATATAACTTATAATATATTTGCAAAAATCAATGATTTTGGTAAATATAATTGGGATTTAAATGCAGGTTGTTTCTACGCAGCAAATGATTATACACCAACTTGTGAAGGAGACTCTTGTGATCCTGTTAAACCAGTGTGTGAATTCCCAGGCGGATGTGATAATATTCCAAATGGTTGTGTAGGTAAATCTTGTAGTCCTTGTACAGGATCTAGTTGTGAACCTAATAGAAAGACACCAATTGATAATTATACAACTAAAGCAATTTCACCAAAAACTATGTTTCCTCAAACTAAGACAAGCTCTTTAAGTACTCAAAGTGTTTCACCAACTAGATTAAGTTATGTCGACAAAATGGCCGATGCAGCAGAGGGAAAAAGAACAGAAGGATTTAACTGGAGTGTTAATGCTACAAATCTTTCAATAGCAGGATATCCAGTTACTCCTTCAACACTTGTTAAAAAGATAGAAAATTCTAACGTTTATGATGATAGTGAAGTAGATTATGAAATTAATTTAACAAAAGAACAAATTAGAAAAATTAAAAATGAAGCAAAAGACTCTAAGTTTTCATATACATCCTATAGTAATGGAAAGTATGAAGAAATTAAAGGTGATAGTGCAAAGTATTTAGCTATTGTTAAGACTGATAATACTAAAAAATATACTGAAAATACTATTCCTAGTTTTAAATATTATAGAAGTGATTATATAAGAAGCCATGGTGCTACTAAGTATCCTTCAGATAATGGACTTTCTTGTAATAATATAGCAAGTGGTGGAAATGGTTGCGATATTACTTTAGGTGGACGTACTAATTCAGATGATGAGTTAATTAGTTTCTTATCTAGTGCTCAAAGTATTAGATAGTATAGGAGGTGTGATACTATATGAATAAAGCAATGTTATTTATTGGAGTTATTTTAATAGCAGTTCTTGGATTTTACAGTATAAGTCTTATTAATAGCCAACAGACTGGTGCAGAGCTTGATTATTATCTTTTAAAAGAAACAACAGAAGCTGCAATGAATGATGCAACTGATCTTGCCTATTATCGTCAGTTTGGTTCTATTAGAATGGATAAAGAAAAGTTTATGGAAAGCTTTATAAAAAGGTTTGCTGTTTCAGTAGATGGCTCAAGAGATTATAATATTAAAGTATATGATATTAATGAAACGCCTCCTAAAGTTAGTGTTAAGATTGACTCTAAGAAAGAAACAAAACTTATAAAGAAGTTTAAAGAAGGCGAATCTTTTGATATTACTACTAATGTTGATATGATACTAGAAAGTAAGAATAAAACTAATATTGCTATTACAAATCAAAATAAGGAATATATTAAAGATTTGAAGATAACAAGTGTTAATAATATTAATTAGTTAATGAAGGAGAATAAAAATGAATAATATTACGGTTGGTTTGAAAAAGTTTTTAGCGAATAAAAATACAGTAACAATTGTCGGAGTAATTGCGGCAATTGTTGTGTTGTATATATTTTATAATTGGCGTGTGCAACAAGCTACACATCCTATAACTGTACCATATGCTTTACAGGAAATTAATCCTAGTACTCAAATTACTGAGGATATGGTAGGAGAAACACAAGTTCCTCCAGCAATGCTAAAAAGTGAAGTTGTTAGATCTAAACAACAAGTTATTGATAAATATGCTAGAGCGGATACTGTTATTCCTCAAGGTAGTTTGTTTTATCAAAGTGTAGTTGTAGAAAAAGATCAATTACCAGATAGTATAATACTTGATTATCCAAAAGGATATGTTCTGTATTATATGACAGTTAATATGACAACTACTTATAGTAATTCAATTTACCCAGGTAATTATATTGATCTTTACTTTAAAGCTACTTATGCTTCATCTACAGATGAAAACGATCCTAATAATGGTAAAGTAATGGTTGGTAGATTACTTGAAAATGTTAAAGTTCTTGCAGTAAGAGATGCTAATGGTAAAAATGTTTTCTCAAATGTTGAGGAAAATTCAGTTCCAGCAATGCTTATATTTGCAGTTCCTGAAGAACATTATATATTATTAAAGAAAGCAGGATATTTAAAAAATTATAGTACTGAACTTAGTCCAGTTCCAACAGCAGAGAGTTTGAAAACAAATCCTGGAGACTTAAAACTTTCTAGTAATGATATAAAAGATTTCATTAATAGTGTTACTGTATGGACAGATGGTATGGAATAATAAATAAAAGAATAAAAAAAGAATAAAGAGTGGATGTGAGTTAGATGCAAGAGAGTATTTTTGATAAATTGGACTTTGGTCCTTTAAAACCGTTGCTTGATAATGATGATATAACAGATATCTCATATTGTAATGCTGGTCAAATATGGATTCGTTCTCTAACTCAGGGGTCTTTACGAGTAGAAATTCCAAGTTGTACACCAGAATTTATGGAAAAGCTTGCTTTCCAGTGTTCTAACGTAATGGGTACAACTTTTAATAATGCAAAACCATTTCTTGATGCTGAAAGCTCAGAATTACGTCTTAATTTCGTTGATGAGTCTATTGCTACTAATGGTATAGCTTGTGTTATACGTAAAACTCCTGCTAAGATTAGATTAGAGAAAGAAAAACTTCTAAAGGATGATTATTTTACTGCCGATATACATGATTTTTTAATAAAATGTGTTCAGGGACATTGTAATATACTTGTTGCTGGAGAAACTGGTTCAGGTAAAACAGAATTTGTTAAATATTTAGCTAGTCATACTAAAGAAAGTGAAAAAATTATTACAATAGAGGATACATTAGAACTTCATTTGGATAGAATTTTTCCACAAAGAGATATTGTTGCTATGAAAACAAATAATGTAGCTTCTTATACAGATGTTTTAGTTACTTGTATGAGACAGAATCCTAAGTGGATTCTACTTTCAGAGGTACGTAGTGCTGAAGCAGTTTCAGCTGTTCGTAATTCAATATCTTCAGGACATAATATCCTGTCAACAATTCATGCTGATAAAGCTAGTGCTATTCCTTATCGTCTTTATAGTTTAATGGAAACTGATTTGGATGTTGATCAATTTTTAACTACAATATATCGTTATGTACAATTGGGTGTTCATATTAAGGCATATTATTCTAAGCAGTATGGTAAATTTCATCGTGAATTAGATGAAGTAGTAGAATTTTATGTTGATGAGAATAATAAGCCACAATCTCATACGATTTATAGGAAAATATTTGGTAAAGATCCTATTATGAGTAAGCCTTCTAAGCATTTACTTGAATATCTTGAAAATCAAAATGTCGATGTTTCAGCGATAGTAAATCACTTAGAGGATGATCCATTAAATAATAATGAAGATGAAAGTGAATCCTCACAAATAATAAATACTGATAATAATGGTTTTAATAACCAAGAATATGTAGATAATAGTGAGCAAGGAAATGAGCCAGTTGATGTATCATTAAATAATATAGTAGAAAATAATGCTGATAATAAGTATTATGCAGCATATGCTCCAAGTAGTGATATTCCAGATAATTCATCATATGTAGAGAATATTCCTGTTCAAAATGTAATACAAGAAGTTATACCAAATAATCAAAATAATATAGTGTATGAAGCTACTAATGTTAATCCTGTAGTTTCTAATGATATTTCTATTCAGAATGATAGTAATCTCTCAACTGCTAGTATTAATGGAGGAGTTCCTGAGGTTAATATGAATAGTATTAATGAAAATAATCAAGTATTAAATAATTTTAATGCAAATTTAGTGGACAGTTCTTTAATTAATGCCGAGCAGGTACCACTTAATCCTGTTAATTCACCTATGATAAATCCTGTTATACCAAGTGAAAATCAATAAATGAAGGAGTGAAGTTTATGGAATTATTTATAGTATTAGTAATCGCCATTTTAGTTATTTTATATCGTGGCTATAATGGTAAGAATGCTGTACACTTTATAAATGATCAGGTAACAGTTTTATATGATAAATTTGCTCCTTATTCATATAAAAAGGTTCGTGAAAAAACTAAACAGTTAGGACAGGAATATACTGCTAGACAATATATTATACAAGCTACTTTAATCGGTGGTTTTCTAGGAGTTATTGCTTATTTGTACTTTTATAATTTAATTATAGCTATTTTATATGTAATTTTTGGAATAATGATAGTTCCTTATATTTCTTTTTTAAGATGTAATAGAGTGTATAGTGAATTTATTTTTGAACAAGTGCAAGTATATACTAGTAATACTATTATGGAGTTTGCTACAACTCAATCATTTGTTAAATCACTTGAAGGAGTTAGAGAATCAGGACTTTTGGAAGATCCTGTAGCAGGAGATGTTGATAGGATGATAGAACTTGCTTATAAAAATGGTAGTATTGATGAGTCTCTTGCATATTTTAATCAATTATATCCATACTATATTGTGAAAAATATGCATCAATTATTTTTGCAAATAACTAAAGAAGGTGCAAGAAATACAGCAGATAGTTTGGAACAAATGCAGCTTGATATAGATACTCTTGTTGAAGGAGTGTATAGAGATAGAATTGATAGACAAACATTTCATAGAAAGTTTTTACAATTTGGAGTTATGCTTTATATTCTTACACTTCTTGTTCAATATTTACTTGGAAAAGAAAGTTATATTATTCTTTTAGAGAAATGGTATATACAATTATTCTTACATGCGATTATACTTGTTAATTCAGGTTTCTTGTTAAAAGGTGAAAAATATTATAATGAGAATGTAGGTGCTGAGTAATGTTTGAGATATTTATATTTGGTTCATTGATATTAGGTGTACTTATTTATAATAATACAATTAATACTAAAAAATTTGCTAAGGATAATGAAAAGTTATTAAAAAATTTAAGAGAAGAGGACTATGAGTTTTTAGTTTATATGAAATATGGTACTAAAGCTGATCCTGATGTTTTATTTCAAAAGAGAATAAGTACTGCTGCTATAGGTGGAGCTGCAATGATGGTTTTATTCTTAAATAGTTTTAGTATGTTAAATATTGTTGTTTGTTTTGTTGTTGCATATTTTGTCTTTAAATCTAATTATATGAATTTAAAGAGTTATTATAAAAGACATTTGCATGAGATAGACATAATGCTTCCATACTATTTAAAGAGTTTGGAAATCTTAGTACAGCATTATACAGTTCCTGTAGCTATTGGTAAATCAATAGAAGATGCCCCAGAAATATTTCAGCCAGGACTTAAAAAAATGGTTGATAGAATTAATGCAGGAGATGCTTCAGTTGATCCATATATGGAATTTGCTAATACCTATCCTGTTAGAGACTCTATGCGTATGATGAGACTTTTATATCGTTTAGGAATAGGTTCACAGGAAAGAAAGCAAGAGCGTCTTATGATGTTTTCAAGGAGTGTATCTTCACTTCAACAAAAAGCAAGAGAAACAAAGTATAAAGAGCGTCTTGAAAAAATGGAGAGCCAAACTATGGTAATGCTTGTTTGTACTGGGGTGTTTGTTATGTTGATACTTTTAATTGCTATGATGGGAATGTTTGGTTCTGCAATGTAGTTATTGCAATTTAAAATGATGTATGATATTATTTAAATATAAGGTATGAAAGGAGAGATAATTCATGAAAGAGGCTTCAGGAGAGTTAAATATGACAGTAGTTACAATTATTGCTATTACTGCTATTTCTGTATTCTTTTCAGTAATTCTTTGGCCAAGAATAAAGGATAGTATTAATAATCAATGGGATGTTACTAGCGATAATAGTTATACTCAACCATAGTGAGGTGGTTTTATGAGAGATGCCAAAGGTACTTATTTAAATTTAACCTTGCTTTTTTTCTTTATAATGTTAGTTAGTGGATTTATTTCACTTGCTATTAATTATACTAAAGCATATAGAGTTAAAAATAACGTTTTATCGTATTTAGAAAAATATGAAGGGAATACTAGTTATAATGATATGCTAGAGGCAACTTATAGATATTCAAAGTCAATTGGATATAGAGCTGATCAGGAGGCTTTAGGAAAAGCTGAAGCAGAAGGATATGCTTGTCCAACTTATAATGGAGAAACTATAGGATGGTGTTATAAGAAGAATACACCAGTAGCATCAAGTTCTGAGTTAGGAGAAGTGCCAATAAAGAAGTTTACAGTTGATATTGTAGTTTTTGTTAATCTTAACATACCAGTTATTAAACAGATGTTAAGCAGATTTAAATTTTTCTGGATGTCAGGAACTACTAGTCAAATTCCTGTAATGGATTAATAATTAAAGGAGGTATTAGATGCGAGAGTCTTTAGGTAGTATTTGGATTGTAAGTTTTGTGTTCTTTGTAATAATTCTTATAAGTGGGTTTCTTGCTTTTAATACTAACTATAATAAAGCTTTTAAGATGAAAAACAAAATTATTAATGTTCTTGAGAAACATAATAATAGAATTACAGAAGATGCCCAAGAGGAAATTAGAGAATATGCTAAATCTATTGGTTATAGTGCTTCTAGTAATTATACAAGTACTTGCAATGGAACTAATTATACATTAGATAGTAATAATACAGGATGGTGCTATAAAGAGAATAAGTCTAGTAGTGATTATACTATGAGTGGTAATACTAATGGTACTAATGTTAGTGAGTATAAAACCACATATATAGATGTTAAAACATTTGTTAGTATAGATGTGCCGATATTTAATCTTTTGTTTAAAAATTTAAAACAATTCTCTGTAACTGGTTCAACAAAAGAAATAAGGACTCTTGATAAAAGGTGATAATTTATGAATGTAATTGTTACGAATGAAAGACAAAATGAACTTTATAATTTAGATATTGATATAATTAAAAGTATGAATGGTGTTTTTTCAGCTGATGAGATTGTTAATACATTTAAAAACTTTTATTTTAATAAGATGATACTTGATGTAACTGCAGTAAAAGATTATTTAAACATTTCTAATATTCAAAAATTATCTATGGGATTAGTAACAAGTAAGATAATCTTTTTTTTGCCTAATGTACCAGAAGTATCTAGCTCCACATATTTATCTAAACTGGTTAGTTTTGGTATTTATAATTTTACTAATAATATTAAGGGAGTACAGTATTTACTTACTCATGATAATACAGAAGCAGATGTAGCATATGTCAAAGAAATGGAGCCAGTTCCTACACCAATTCGTGCTGATGCTAGTTCTGGTAAAGCAGTAATAGGAGTTAAAAATTTATCTAATCATGCTGGTGCAACAACACTTGTATATATGTTAAAGAAGGAACTAGAGAAAACATATGGTGATTTAGTATATGCTGTAGAAATAAGTAGACATGACTTAGAATATTTTAATGTTGAAAGATGTATTACTACTAATAAAGATAGTTTAAAGTCTACAATTGAAAAA
Organism: uncultured Bacilli bacterium; assembly: GCA_949840855.1. GTDB lineage: Bacteria > Bacillota_I > Bacilli_A > RF39 > UBA660 > UBA2730. Next base: position 9,941 of record CATKYP010000003.1, read on the forward strand.
TTAGAAGCTAAGATTATATTAGTTGATCTTAATGATTTAAAGGATTATTCAAATTGTACAGATGTACTTTATTTATTGGAACCTAGTACAATTATGCTTAATAAATTGATGAGAGTTAATAATAAGTTGTTTAAGTCATTAGAAGGTGAAAAAATAGTTCTTAATAAATGTGTTCTTTCCAGTAAAGATGTGGAACAGTTTGAATATGAATCAAATACAAGAGTATTCTTTACTTTACCGCCAATAGATGAGAGGAGAAAAAGTGATTATATTGCAAATTTGGTTCAAAAATTGGGGTTACTTGGTGTTAAAAAAGAACAAAAAACCGAAAAACTATTTGGTTTATTTAAAATTTAATGTATAATAATTGACAAAAAGTGTTATATTTTGTATCATATTATTAGTGAAGGAGAGATATTAATGAATGGTTTAATGTTAATAGCTGATATGTGTAAGGATATTTTGCCTATAGTTAAAGTTATTAGAAATGGGGTTTTTCCGTTAATTCAAATGGGAATTCCGATAGTTTTACTTTTACTAGGTACTATTGATTTAGGAAAAGCTGTTTTATCAAGTGAAGATAAAGAAGTAAAAGCTGCTCAGAGTAGATTAATAAAAAGAATTTTATATGCTGTTGTTATTTTCTTTATGACGACAATTGTTTCTTTAGTATTTAATATAGTTGCTAATTATAGTGATAGTGACGATGTAACAGGTGCTAAAAGTTGGGCTACTTGTTGGAAGAGAGCTGCAGAATAGTAATAAAATAATATGTTAGAAAATAGTAATTGTAATTGCTATTTTTATTTTTGTTTGTTATAATTATCTTGATATTGCCTAAATTGGGGTGAGTGCTGATGAATAAGGTTAATTGTAGAAAATTTATATATATATTTATTGCTTTATTTATATTATTATTTCCAGTTAGTACCTATGCTAAGAATAAGTTAGTTACTTGTTCATATGCAAGTAGTGATGGTGGTACTAAATATGAGTTTGATATATACGATAATTATTCTATAGCTCGAGGGAATATTTCATATTATAAAGGAAAAGCTGTAACTAATGGTGAAAAAGTATTAAATTTTGATAAAAATAGAGCTAAAGGACAGAAAACTAATGAAGTATGTCCTAATTATGTTTTAGTTTTTTATAATGTTAATTGGGGGATTATACCTAATAATTTTAGAGTATATGCTTTTTATAATAAGGCTGATATGACTGATAAAGCAGAGTCTTTAACTCCTGGTGAGCATGGACATGAAGTAGTTGAACTTAATAGTATTAATAATAGTGCATATGTAACTGTTAATGGGAATAATTCAAACAATAATTCTGGAAATTTATCTGGTGGGATAGATATTTCAAGAGATCCTGTTGTTTCATGTGATGAAGTGCTTGGAAATAGTGTAGTAGAATTTTTACAAAAATTATTTAATTATGTTAAAATACTGGGACCTATTTTGGTAATTCTTTTAAGTTCAATTGATTTTGTTAAGTCAATACTTTCTAATGATGACGAAAATATGAAAAAAGTACAGAAAAAGTTTGGAATTAGACTTTTATGTGCTATTGGTTTATTTTTCTTACCACTTTTAGCTAATTTAATGCTTAACTTAGTATTTGGCACTAGTGGAGACCAAGTTTGTGGAATAAAGTAATATTATAAGGAGGTGGGTTTATGTCTGATAGCACTAAATATTCATGGTTTAGAAATTTATTTTTAGAACTTTTTGCGGCAATTGATAAGGTTGTTTACTCTTTAATAAGTTTTATCTATCAAATATTTTTTAATGTTGCAAGTTCTTCTTTGATTAGTGGAGAAACAATAAAAGTATTATTTAGTAGAATTCAACTAATATTAGGAATTATCATAGTTTTTAGACTTGCAGTTACTTTGATTAGTGGAATAGTAAATCCAGATAAGATAACAGATAATAAAAGTGGAGCAGGTAAACTTGTATCTAAAATTATTATAACTTTAATTCTTCTTATAATGATAGTTCCTTTAAATATACCAGATACAGATATTTCTGATGGTAGTTATGAAGCACAACTTAATAATAACGGTATATTATTTGGAACTTTATATGAACTTCAAAATAGAATTCTTTCTGATAATACTCTTGCAAAACTTGTTCTTGGAAATAGTGAAAGTGTAAGATCTGATTTAGCTAGTAATGAATCTATGAAAGATGCTGGTAATAATTTAGCAGCTGTTGTATTAAAAAGTTTTATAACTGTAAATATGGCTCCAGGAAAAGAAAATGCAACAGATTTTGGAGGAAATAACAGAATGTGTTCTGATAGTAAATATGATAGTTATATTAATACGTATCTTACTAGTAATGATACAACTGAGATACTTAATTTAGTAACTGAACATTGCGATGATGGATATTTGTTTAATTATACATATATTTTATCAACTGTATCTGCTATAATTATGATTGTAATTATGATAGGATTTACTTTGGATGTTGCAATACGTGCATTAAAACTTGCGATTTTAAGACTAATTGCTCCAGTACCAATCATAGGAAGTGTTGATTTTAAAAATGATAATAATTCATTAAATACTTGGGGAAAAACAGTTAGTAAAACATTTATTGATTTATTTTTAAGACTAATAGTTGTATTTTTCATTATATTTTTATTAGATGAGTTTGTAACTAATGGTGTTATTATATCAGTTTCTTCTGGTATGGTTGGTAAATTTACATATGTAATTATAATTATAGCTTTATTCTTCTTTGCTAAAGAATTTCCAAAATTTATGGTTGAATCTATGGGGATGAAATACACTGGAGGGTTATTTAGTGGAATTGGAAAGATGATGGCTGTTGGATCAATTGCTATGCGTATGCCTGGTATGGCAGCATCTTCATTTAAAGCAAGTCGTGCTGCTACTGCTACTAGAAATGCTGAAACAGAGAGATTGATCGAAGAAAATGAAGGACAACATATTAGAAATGTAGGTAGAAAAATTGCTAATGGACTTAGGTCTGGTACTAGCGGAATAAGAGCGGCTATGTCTGCTGCTACTGGTACAGTAACTGGTGTGGGAACTGGCCTTGTTTCAGCAGCTGGTGCAAAAGATCATCAAAGTAGAGCAACAATTAATGCAATAAACCAACGAAATGCTACTCAACTTGCGATGGGACATGCTGGTTCTACAGGTTTTGGTAGATTAGGTTCTAGTTTATCACGAGATTTATTTGGTGAATCAGCAGCTGATGTAGGAAAAAGAGAAATTGCTAGTATGGAAGCGCATAAGGCAGCTTTAGAGGCTGTTAAATCTCGTATGGCAGGAGAGATGGTTAAACAAGATTGGACAGTTGGGGATACTGGATTTACAGATGATGCAGGTAATGCAATTAGAGCAAATTATAAATCATTTGTAGCAGCGATCGAACAAGCTAAGGCTTCTGGTAAAGAAATAGTCCATTATATAGATAGTGCAGGTCATGGACGCGATGTTAGTGTTCAGCAGGCAGAGATGCAAAAAGGTTTCATACTTAAAAATAATGAGGATTATTATTTAAGAGAAGTTGTTGCAGGTCACTTTGATGATAGTGTACTAAAAGATCTTATTCGTGATGCTGAGATGAAGGGTTCTGATAAATTTGGTGGTGTTACTAAAATTGATGGTAGAGATAGTGTTAATAAGACTATTGATACTATGCAAACTAGACTGGCTGCTACTAAGAGAAGAAATTCTATGAATGAACAAAATGATAGATTTTCTCAGCAAAAAAATAACAAATAGATATAGAATAAAAAGGGTGTGATATATAATGAATCAATATTTAATACCTGCTAATACAAAAAAGGGAGAGCTTATATTTGGACTTTTTAGAACAATTGATTTGATAATTTTAGCTTCTGGAGTTAGTTTAACAGTATTATTTATGCTACTTGTGCCACTTACATCTACTCAACTAGTAGTATTTGCTTTAAGTCCTGCAATTATTTGCTGTTGTTTAGTAATACCAGTTCCAAATTATCATAATATGCTCGTAATAATTATTGAAGCTGTTGAGTTTTTTTCTCATAGACAGAGATATATATGGAAAGGTTGGTGTGCAATTAGCGATGAAAAAGACAAAAAATAATACAAGTCCATTTACTGAAAATTGGCTACCTGTTAGAGCTATACAAAATGGAATGATTATAACTGATGATAGATATAAAGTTACTGGTGTTAAAATAACTCCTCGTAATATATTTATACTTGATCAGGATATGCAAAATAGTATTTTGATTAGTTTAAAGAATTTTTATAATATGATTGATTTTGAATTTTGGTTAGTTGTTGCAGATAGGCCTGTTGACATATCTGTTTATATGTCACAACTACAGCTACAATATAATAAATCAACATCTCCTGCTGTTCGAAAATTAATTTCTCAAGATATAGAGAAAGCTAATAGTTTTATTAATAATAATGTAGTAGATACAGAATATTATATCTTATTTAAAGAGAAGAAGGATGATGAATTACAAAGAAAGATTAGATTACTGATAAATGGTCTTGCTGGATGTGGACTTAATGCTAGTCAAACTAGTAATGAAGATTTAAGAGTAATAATTAATAATTTTTTAAACGGGGGAATGGATACTAATTTTGGGACGGTGATACCTGTATGAGTATAAGTATTAAAAGTGAGCTTGCTCCAAAAGGACTTAATTTTTCATTAAGTGACTTTTTTATAAGTGATAAGTATGCCACCATTTTAACTGTAATATCATATCCAAAGTATATTATGCCAGGATATTTATCTACTCTTACTAGTATGCCAGGAATAAAAATTGTAATTAAACATATACCAGTTCCTTTTTATGCAATGTCTAAGATGTTAAACAAACAAGTAGCTGATTTAGAAGATAGATATAAAGATGAGAAAGATTTAACCACAAAAGAAAGGTTAAGACAAGATGCTGAGAGCTTGCAATACTTTACATCGATGCTTGCTGCTAGTCAGGCTCAAATATTTGATTTTCAAATGCATATTATGATTACAAGTGATACTAAGGAAACACTTGAACTTATGAAAACTAATGTCAGAAACTATTTAGACGCAATGGAGTTACGTGCCATACCTTTAAGATTTGAACAAGAAAAAGTTTTAAAATCAATTCTTCCAATATTTCCTAAACAAGATGTTGAAGAAAGAATTGGAACACCTATGCCTAGTCAAACAATTGCAGCAATGTATCCATTTATATTTGATAGTATAAAAGATCCAGGTCTTTCTACTTTACTTGGAGTAGATTTTTCTGGAGGAGTAGTTTTATTTAATCAATTTTTGTATCAAGTAAAAAAAGAAAGTAATAGAAATAATGCTAATATGATTATTTTAGGTACAAGTGGTTCTGGTAAGAGTACTGCTGCTAAACTTCTTCTTCGTACCCATATTAGAAATGGTTGTCAAATTATTGCAATTGATCCTGAGGATGAACTTCGTGATATTACTAGAACTTTTGGAGGAGATACAATTGATATCGGTAAAGGTGGAAGTTTTGGACTTATAAATCCTTTAGAAGTAGTAATTGATGCTGATGAAGAAGAAATTCGTCAAGGACTTGGTTATACTGTTCTTACAAGAACCCTTCAAACATTAAAAGCTTTTCTAAAATATTATGATCCTTCTGTACCAGAAGATGTTCTTACTATGTTTAGTGAAATAGTACAGGATACTTATAGAAGATTTGGAATTGATTATAATACAGACTTTTCTCGCTTTACTTCTCAAGATTATCCAACATTTACTGATGTATATGCAACTATTAAAGGTAGACTTATGTCACTTACTGAGCAAACGCAAGAACGTGATATTTTAGAAAGACTTGAATTAAAAATTAGACCTATTACTAAAGAACTTAAATTTTATTTTGATGGTCATACAACTCTTGCTGCTGATAGTGATTTTATGGTATTTAATATAAAAGAGCTAATGAATAGTGATAGTAATGTTCGTAATGCCTTATTCTTTAATATTTTAAAATACGCTTGGAGTTTGTGCCTAAATCCTTCAATTAATACAATACTAATGGTTGATGAAGCTCACGTAATTTTAGGTGATAACAATGCTTTAGGAGCTGACTTTTTGGCTCAAATTCAAAGACGTGCTAGAAAATACAATACTGCTAGTATGATTATTACACAGCAACCAAGTGACTTTTCAGATCCTTCTGTAATCACCCAAGGAAAGGCTATTTTTGATAATGCTTCTTATTACTTAGTTATGGGACTTAAGAAACAAGCTGTTGAAGACTTGGCTAAGCTTATTGATTTAAATGATAGCGAAAAGGACTCTATTAAACGCTATTCACAAGGAGAAGCTTTGTTTGTATGTGGAAATCGTAGAATGCAAATCAATGTTGCTATAACAAATGATGAGTTAGATTCATTTGGTAGTGGTGGAGGATTATAATATTAATATTTTTAAGGGGGATATTATGACCCTATTGATGTAAGTAGGTGATTATATGTATAATGAAGAAAAAAATAGTCAAAAGCATAAAGAAGAAGAAGCATCAAAAAAGGCAGCAGGAGTTGCTGCTAAAGGCGGAATAGACTATTTTACAGGTGGCCAAGGCGGAAAAGTATATGATTCTCTTAAAAAAGCTCCTATAGCTGGCAAAAAAATCGATAAAGCTGAAGAAAAACTTGGTAAAGGTCTTAATGCTGCTACGGGGGGTACTTTTGGAAAAGTTGCTAAGAAAGCAGATGATATAGGTGCTTTAAATGCAGCAAATAGAGCTTTATCAATGAAAATGCCCAGTAGGAATAAAAGCTTTAATAAAGAAATAGGAAAAAGTAAGAAAGTAAAAGATGATAATGTTGGTAGACGTAGTCTTAATGATAATACAGATATAGCACAACCATCAAAGTCAAAAGCAGATAGAGAAAGAGAAAAAAATGATAATAAACTAAATGAACAATTGCAGAATAATTTTGCTAGAAATATTAGAAATATATATAATAATAAGACAAGCTCTAAAAGTGATAATAATGGTAGTTCTGCCACTGAACAGAATGATAACGCAGATAAGGATAATAAAGATGCTTCATTTAAAACAAAAAATTTCTTTTCTAAAAAGATAATTATTTATGTAGCTGCTTTTGTTATACCATTTATTATTTTTATATTTGCATTATCTATTCCTCTAATGGCTGCAAGTAGATTCTTAACACTTATTGGTATTGGATCAGCTGGTCATTCCGCAGATGTTTCTGGAGCATCAGGTGGAGATGAGAAATTAGAAGTGATGTACAATAATATATTAGAGGTACAAAAAGAGTATCAAGCAAATGGGAAAAACTTTTCAGCTGATGTTATTGGAGGAATATATCATATATTGGCATCAAGAAGTAGTAAATTTAAGCCTTCTGATATGACAAAGTCTTTGATTCGAGAAATTGCTGATAATTTATTTGATGAAGCTTGTGATGATAATGATGAAAACTGTAAATATAATTATAATGAGAGTACAGCTAGAAATTATTTAGAAAATAGATTATTTCCTAGATATTTAGATAAAAAAGAATGTAAGGAAGCAACAGATGAAGTTTTTGTCTATCTTGAAGACTATAAAAATCTTGTTGGTAGTAAAGGAGGAGGACGAGTTTGTGTTATTAATGGTGATACACAAGCTAGTATATTTAAAACTATCAGTCAAGAAGAGTTTTTTAATATCATAGGTCCTATCGCTAATCAAGCATATGCTCAAACAGGTATTTTTGCATCAGTTACTATAGCACAAGCTATTATTGAAGCTGGATGGGGAAAACACACTCCTACAGCAGATTCTAATAATCTCTTTGGTATTAAATGCTCTAAAACAATTCTTACACCATCAACTTGGGATGGTAGTTGTACAGAACCTGTATTCACGCAGGAACATACAAGTAGTGGTACTGTATATACTATAAAATCCTCTTTTAAGAAATTTAAAAACGTAGAAGAAGCAATACTTGATCACTCAGCTCTTCTTGTTAGTGGTGGACCTTATGTAAGACATAGTGTGGCACAAGCAACCGATCCATATGAGCAAATAAAGCGTATAAAAGAAGCTGGGTATGCGACAGATGTTAATTATGTATCTAAGATTACTGATCAAATTAAAAGATATAATCTTGAGCAATGGGACATTACAAGCTCTAGTTCTTGTGTTTCTTCTACAGGTGATTATACCACCTGGCGTCAAAAAGATCCTAAATGGTCTAATATAAAACTTGGTAATACAAATATGACTGTTGGTAGTTCAGGATGTATGTCTACATCTATAGCTATGTTAGTAAAAAAATTTAATGTACAAACTACGATAAGTGGAGAATTAGATCCAGGAACTTTTGCTACATCATTAAGTGCAGTTGGCGGTTTTGACAATAGAGCCTTTCTTCAGTGGCGAAAAGTTACAGAAGTTGTTCCAACATTTAAATTTGGTAATAATATAGAACTTAGTGGAATGTCAAAAGCTGAAAAACTATCTATTATTAGAGAAGCAGTTAATAATAATTATGCAGTTATTGCAGAGGTTATGGGAGATGAAGGAAACCATTGGGTTGCTATTAATTCTGTTAATGGTAATACTATAAAAATAATGGATCCTGATCTTCCAAAGGGAAGTAATTCTAATGATATGTGGGAAGTTTATAAGTGGAAGAATACCTCAAGAATACTTTACTATACTGTTGGTTAAGGAGAATATATGGAAAAGAATAAAAAAATTTATACTATTATTTTAATTCTAGCTGTTATTTATATTACTATTTTCTTTGTGTTCTTTTTTAAGAAAGATAAAAATAAAGGAATAAATAATTATATTAATTTAGCTGTAGGAAATGATGCTTTATTTGTATATAAAAATAAGAAATGGAGAAATATTACAACTAGTAATAGAGCTACTTATAACTGGTATTTATATGATATTTATGATGAATTTGAACAACTTGGAAAGTATTATTTAATTTATAGTGGTGTTTGGAATTTGATAGATGATGATAAGAATAAAGTAAATTTAGATTTTTCAAATAAATTAGGAATTAGTAGTGATTTTAAATATAATGTTAAAAGCTTCAATAAGAAAAATAATGGTATAGATAGTTATATTAGTGATGTTCTTTCAAAATATGATATTATAACTACTAATTTAACAGTTAATAATATTATTTCTATAGATATAGATAATGACTCTGTAGAAGAGCAGATTTATACAATATCTAATGCTTTTTCAGAAGATGATAATACTAAAGCATATGGATTTATATTTTTAGTTGATAATAATGAGATTGATATGATTTATGAAAAAGTTTATGATGATAATTCTTTAGATAATGTTTGTAAACCTTATGTTTCCAATATATTAGAGTTGGATAATAAAAATTATCTTATGATAAATTGCTCATATTATAGTAATTTAGGTAAAGATGTGATATTATATCGCTATAAAAATGAGAAATTTAAAGAAATTATTTCTAATTAGAAGATTTAATGATATAATACATTTTTGAAAGCGGGTGGTATCTTATGAAGTTAAAGATTAGAATTGATTCAGAAGATTTATTAATGTTATTAATATTTTCAATATTTTTATTATATATTGTAGCAGTTAGTGTGGTTAATTTATCTAGTTTTGCACAATATGGTTATTTGGCTGGACCTAATCCACTTCCTGCCTTTTCATCTAGATATATAGGTAGTACAATATGTTTCTTTATTCTTGCTCTTGGTGGTTGTTTGATGGGAGCAAAGTCAACAATATTTGAATTTGAAAAAGGTATTGGGATAACTACTGATAAGAAGGATAAAGGATATTCTAGATGGGCTAAAGATAAAGAGATTATTAATAGTAAAGCAGTTGAAGTGATTGATGTAAAAGCAAATAAAAGTAATGCTGGAGGAACTCCTTTGATTTATAAGGGAGATCAAATTTATGTAGATAATGGAGAAAATCATACTTTGGTAATTGGTGCTACTGGTTCAGGTAAAACACAATCTGTTATTTTGCCTACTGTTAAAGTTCTTGCTAAACATAGAGAAAGCATGGTTATTACAGATCCTAAGGGTGAGATTTATGAAAAAACTTCAGAAATGCTTCGAGCTAAAGGATATCAGATCCTATTATTAAACTTTCGTGATCCACAAAATGGTAGTGCTTGGAACCCAATGGATTTACCATATAAAATGTATAAAAGTGGTAATCAGGATAAGGCTATTGAGTTACTAGATGATCTAGCTTTAAATATTTTGTATGATCCTAGTAATAAAAATGCTGATCCTTTTTGGGAAAAAACTTCAGCCGATTATTTTTCTGGTCTTGCCTTAGGACTTTTTGAAGATGCTAAAGAAGAAGAGATAAACATTAATAGTATTTCACTTATGAGTAATGTTGGGGAAGATAAATTTGGTGGTACTACTTTTATAAAAGAGTATTTTAATGAAAAAGACCCTGCAAGTACAGCTTATATTAATGCTTCTAGTACAATTAATGCCCCTACTGATACTAAAGGAAGTATTTTATCTGTATTTAAACAGAAAATTAAACTATTTGCTTCACGTGAGAATTTATCGGAAATGTTATCCCATAGTGATGTTGACTTAGAAAGTATTGGTAAAAAACCAACTGCTGTATTTATTGTTATTCAAGATGAAAAGAAAACATATCATTCACTTGTTACAATTTTATTAAAACAGATATATGAAACTTTAATTGCTGTCGCTCAAGAAAATGGTGGTAAGCTTCCAGTTAGAACAAACTTTTTACTAGATGAGTTTGCTAATATGCCACCTTTGAAAGATGTTACTACCATGATTACAGCAGCTCGTTCAAGACAAATTAGATTTACAATGATTATTCAGAATTTTGCTCAACTTGATGGTGTTTATGGTAAAGAAGATGCCGAAACATTACGTGGTAATTGTGGTAATTTAATATACCTAGTTACAACAGAACTTAAAGCACTTGAAGAAATTAGTAAAATGTGTGGTGAGGTTAAGTCTAAAAAAGATGATAAAACAGCATCAACACCTTTAGTTACAATTTCAGATTTACAACATATGAAAGAAAATGATGTTATTATAATGCGTTTACGTATGAATCCATTTAAAACACATTTTACACCTGATTATAAGCTTGATTGGAAAGAAAACTATCCAAAAGCAAGTTACCCTAATCGTGAAAAAGTTCCTGTATGTACATTTGATTTAAAGGAATTTGTAAAAGAAAGAAAGAAGAAACAATTACAAGAAATGATGAATTCTACAGATAAAAAGGGAGATTCACCATTCCTTGGCTCTAGTATGCCAAGTCCTTTTGGAATGCCAGGACTTCCAGGTATCCCTGGTATGGGAGGAATGCCTTCATCTATGCCAGGACTTCCTAAATTTCCTAATATACCTGATATGCCAATGAACATGCCAGATGTACCAGGACTTTCTAATAGACCTAAGCCAAATCCTAGTATTTCTAATCCATTTGGAATTAAGGATTCTGATATACCACCTATGTTTAATCAAAGTTTATCTAATATGGGAGGAAGTAAAGATACACCTTTTGGTGTTAGTAATCCGTCAACTGGTGGGATAAATGTAGATGAGTTAGTTAAAAAAATAGACGCAAAAATTGCTGAACTTGAGGAAGAAGAAAGAAGAAATGCTGAAGAAGAAAAGAAGAAGAAAGATATTTCTGCTAAATCCTCTAGCATTTCAACTATAGAAGAAGATAATAATAAAGTTATAAAAGATGCAATAATTGATAAAGAAGAGCAACCAGTTAATGATAAAGTTAATCTTGATTTAGTTGATGAAGATGACGATGATGATTTTTTCGATGATTTCTTTGATAATTAA
>CATKYP010000004.1 GCA_949840855.1 uncultured Bacilli bacterium
TATAGAACAAGCTTGTGAAAATTTAGGTATAGATTATGATGATTTGTATGATGAGGAGAGCGAAGATGAAAAATAAAAAAGTAATAACAATTATAACAATAATAATAGCATTAATAATTATATTATTTGGTACAACAGGTTGTGCATTTGATAGAGATAGCGATGCAGCAAGTTATAATGTAAGCAAAGAAGCAGATAGCTTTAGAGTAAAAAGAAGAATAGTATTTATAAATTTAAGGCACGATAGCTACTTATTCGAAATAATAGGTAACTGTTCAATAGATACTGATAATACTGATAAGCAATTAGAAGTAATTTGCAAAGTTGGAGAAGATAAATATCAGAAACACTTTTTAAGACTATCAGATGAAACAACATATACAGTAGAACAGTTAGATTATAGTGAAGTATCAAAATATGATTATGAGATAGTATTTAAGCCTGAAAGTATAGTACCAATAAAAATTGAAACTGAAGTAGGAGGTAAGTAAATGAATTTAAACGAGTTATATAAGAATATTGCAAATAGAAATATAAAAATTGGTGATGTAATTATTACTGGGAGCAACGGATTTAATTATATTCTAACTGAAGAGTATGAATTAAAAAATACTGTTAGCGATATGGATATGTTTAGTCAATTTAGCAAGGAAACTTTAGTAGAACAAATATACATTGTTAAAAAAACAGAAGTAGAAATATTAGAAGAAGATAAAGATATAGAAGGAATAGAAATTATTGAAAATATAGGAAATTACTTTATTATTAAAGATAGTAAAAAAAGTCAATTAAGCAAACACGACACAGTCATAATAGACAAAATCAATGAATTGGTAAGAGAAGTAAATAAAATCAAAAAAGGTTTAAAATGAATGAATTATACTACAAAGATTTTAAAAAATACTGGTTAAATAATTACATAAAACAATATGTTATTTCTAACAATAAAGAAAAAAGAGCCATAAAAGAAAATCTATACAAGAATATAAACTTGAAAGAGAGTCAAAAGGATTATTTATGGCAAGAAATAGTTAGAAGAAGCATTGATTTAGGAAAATAGTTTCAATACACTTATGCACTTTGAAAGGAGTGCTAATGAAAAGAAAATGTTCACTTTGTGGGGAATATAAATCGGTTGATGATTTTTACTGGAGAGATAAAAAACATACAAAAAAAGAATATTATTGCAAGAAATGTAGTAATTGGTTAACTAAATTGAAAATGAGAATATTAAGAGAAAGAAATAAAGAAGCTTTACGGTAACTTTCTTTCTTTTTTATTTTAAAATTGAGATATTGGAGGTTTTTATGGAAATTATAGAGAAAAAGTTTGACATAGATGATGATACATATAAAGTAAAAAGTTTAATTAATGATAAAGAATTAACTTTTAAAAGAAATGTAGAATTAGCTAGAAAAATACAGTCAGTAAATGCGAATGCAAGACTAAATATGATTAAATGGATGAAAGAAGAAAATATTACAAAAGCTGATTTAATAGAAAAGACAGAAAAAAACGGTAAAATAATTTACGATGAAACAACTTATAGAGACTTAGAGAGAGGATTTATAGAAGACGAGAGTAAAAAGTTAGGTGAATCTATATTCAATATACTTTTTGGAAAATCAGCAGTAGATGTAATGATAGAATTAGGCTTTAATAATGAATATGTAGAAGAAGCTAGAAGATTTGGCGAAGAAATAAATAAAATATTAACAAAAAAATCTCCCAGGAGATAGTAAAAAAAGTAAAAAAACAATTATATGCTTAGCATATGATGACGATTTAGATGCTTGTTACGCTTATTGGTGTGCTAGATATAGAGATATTTCGTTTAAAGAATTTTTAAATATAGGTATAAGTGAATTTAATAAAAAGATAAGCAGTATACCTGAAAATGAGCCTCTAAGTATTCGTATAAGAGCAAGAGTAATAAATCTATATCAAATAAAAGATAAAAATATGAGAGAGTATTGGCAAGATCAAAAACAAGTATATAAAATACCTCAAATATATTTATCGAGTCAAGAATTAGACAACGCTTTGAAGGAGGAATTAAAAAATGGTGCTAAAAAAGTTTTATGATAATATCAAAGTAAAGACAGATAAAATAGTGGAATACAGAGATGAAGAAGGAAATATAAGTTTATTTCCAATTGCAGGACTGCTTTGTAGATGCGAGTTTTTAAAAGTAGATGATGAAAGATTAAAAGTAATGAAATTTAATCAAGAAGTAACTAAAAATATGGAATTTGATAAGAGTGATGAAGTCGTACCCTATCAAGATCCTAAAAATAAAAAACATCTAATACAAAAAGCTATCAAGGTTAATTTGATGTGGAAAGTATCTAATAACTGTGGTGTTAGTCAGATATTTAACGATAAAGAAGAAGCATTATCGCTAGTAGATGAAATAAATAGTAAATATATTTCTAAAGTGGAAATCTAGCAAAGTGAGGTGTATAAAATGCTTACACCAAAACAAGAAAAATATGTAAAAAACTTAGTTAGTGGTATGTCACAAAGAAAAGCTTATAAGAAGGCTTTTGATGTAAAAGATATGAGTGACAAAAATATAGATTGCAAAGCTTCTAAACTTTTAAAAAATAGAGAGGTTAGGGCAAGGTACAATGAATTAATTGAAAGAGCAGCTAATAGAGCTGTAATTAAAGCAGAAGATATATTAGCAGAATATAAAGCCATAGCCTTTGCTAATGGTACAGATTTTGCAGAAGTCAAGGATAATACTGTGTATATAAAGAATACTGATAGCTTAGATGAAGATAAGAAGAAAGCTATTTCGCTTATAGAAACAACTAAATTTGGTATTAATGTAAGAACTCACGATAAAATGAAAGCGTTAGAAGCTTTATCAAAGTATGTAGGATTATATGATAATAAAAGTAATGATAAGGCTCATGTACCATTGATAAACGTAAAAATTGTTGACAATAGTAATTTAAAAGAAAATATGAAAGAAGGTAAGTAGAATGTCAAAAAATAAGAACAAAAATAATAATTTTAACAAGGGATTAGACTCTAATAATCCAAAGAATGAAAACGAAAAAAATATTAATGAAAATATAAAAAATGATAATAATGATGTAATTAATAACAACGATGATATAACAGATACTACTATTATTAATAATGAAGATGATACTTCAACAGATGATGTTGATATAGATAACACTCCTAATAATGACGAAACAACTATCAAAGTTATTGATGATAAAAATATGCCTATAAGTGAAGAAATAGAAAAAGAAGAGGTCAAATCTTTAGGTATAGAGAAAGAAGTACACTCAAAAAACAACAATCTAAAACGAGCTAAAAATGGTGAATATTACGAAATAATATCAGATGAAATTGGTATGTGGAGTAGAACAGGAGAACCATTTAAATTAAGCGAATTAAACTAATTATATGGCATCAATTTATATTGTGTAAGTCCATCGCTCCTTTACAATAAATAAATACTATCTTTATAGGTAGTATGTTGGTGATATGGGTATATAGTACCAACTGTTTTTTGACGAAAAAACGCCAAGTGTACATATAAAGGCAAGGTGTGAGTGAACTTTATAAATCTATATATTATCAGGCTAATTAGTTCAAGCCTGACTAGTTCTATATCACTAGCATAGTATCTACAAGGAGGTATTGAATAATGGAATTAATAAAATTAGATGAAGATAGATTTTTGATAAAAAATTCAAATGGAAAAATTATATCAAAAAAAGATGTTATTATTCACGATATTGAATCAAATGAGTGTGTAAAAGGGTTATATGAAGGTAAATTGAAAAATGAACATAACACTATCGAAGAAGCAAAGCAACTTAATAAATCTAATAACAAGCAAAAACATAGATAACATTGAAGTTTTAGGTTCAACTCAAAGTGGTAAGACATTTTCTATATCTTTAGGAACTTTATTATATGCACAAGAACTGTATAAATATGCACCTAATGAAAAATTTCAAGGAGCTATAATAGGTTGGAATCCAAACGCAATAAAACGTAATATAGCTGATGTTATGGTTGATTTTTTAGATAAAATGGGTTTTAAACAAAAAGACAAAAAGGGCAGAGGCAACTACGAATTTACTTGGGGTCAGACTGAAAAATATCTAAAAGTATATAATATGACTTTTTACTTCTTTCCTTTTAATAACATATTGAGTTTTAACCAAATTCTGGGTGGAGGACTTATATTTGAATGGGTTGATGAGTCTGCAAGAATATATTCGCAGAATACATTGCAAGAACAATATGATCAGTTGCCAGGAAGACAAGTAAGCTATTCAGGACATCCTTATTTGAAAAGGATAAACTCATTTAATGTTGAGGGCAATGAAAATCACCCATATAAAATTAAATATTTAGATAATTTAAAAGGAAGATATTTAGAGTTCTTTCCTTACGATAATCCTAGAATTGATACAGAAGAAAAGATAAAAGGTATTCTTGATATGTTTCCTACAAGAACGTTAAAGGAACAAAAAGTTTATAACAAATGGGTTGTTGCTGAAGGCAGAGTATTTGATAAAATACCTAAAATCAAGAAAGAAGAATTCAAGTATTTATTGTTTAAAGAGATAGGATTAGGAATTGACTATGGGTCAACAAATGCTACTACATTTGTGCCTATTGCATTATGCTTACACGAATTAAAACAAAAATGGATTTTAGTTAGACTACAAACGTATTATCACGACTCACAGAAATTAGGCACTACTCCAACTACAGAATTTTTTAGCAAACAGTTAAGGCTGTTCTTGTTGTATTTAAAATCTAAATATCCAAGAGTTCCTATAATTGATTTAATAGTAGATAGTGAAGCCAAACACTTTATTAATAGGCTTGATACAGATAATATTCCAAATACTCCAGCGAATAAATATCCTGGTTCTGTCAAAGAAGGTGTTGAATATATGCAATCATTATGTGATAAGGAATATCTATACGAATTAGAAGAAGATAGTATTTATTATATTCACGATGATTTGTCTGTTGAACTATGTGAGAGAGATGAGGCTATAACAGAATTAGAGTCTTATAGATATGACAAAATAAAGTCTTTAAAAACGGGTGTAGATTGTTATCTCAAAGAAATGGACCATAGTGTAGATGGTAGAAGATATTTATTGTTACATTGGAAAGAACTTAATAAAGCACCAACAATTTAAAAAAGGGAGATGTTTCAATGCAAATTAGATGTAAATCAAGTAATAGATTTTTGGCTGATATAAATACAAAAGATTTTTTTGACGATATTAGAAAAATGACAGGTATAAATGTAGAAATACCTTTAAAGGTTAAATTTGCTTGTAGACATTGCAGAATGATAGAGTTATACGATGTTTACAAAGATAAATATATACATATTTCAAGTTACAAAAATAAAAAATAGTTTACGGTAACATTTCTTATAATCAATGTTAAAGTTATATTGTGAAACAGAAAAAGTGCATAAATAAGTGTATTTGAAACACAGAAAAGCATATGAACAATAAGTTTGTATGTTTTTTTGAATGGAGGTTATGAAAATGATAGATATTATAAAGCAAACGATGAGTGTCATAACTGATTTAACAGATAATATTTTAGATTATTTTCAGATAAATAGAAAATGGAAACTAAAAATATATTTTTTAAATCAATTAGTTTGTACCAAAAAAATAGAAAAGTTTGACGATATATCAGATATTTTTAAAAAGCCTTATGTTTGTAAAGTTCATAAAAAGCACTTATTTAAAACTTTAAATACACAAGTTATTTTGATACCAGAAAAAGCACTTTTCCAAGATGAAGATAAAAGAGAATTACATATTAATTGTGTTGTTTATGAGGGGGTGGGAATAAGTGAATTATAGTATCAGAAGTGCTAAAAAGATATTAGCACCTCCATATATTCAAATTAAGGCAAAAATAATTCAAAATGGTATTACTAATAGTAAAGAAAATATCTCACAAGATGATGAATATATAGTTGCTCCAAGTGCAAAAAAAATAGCAACATATATTCAAAATCAAATATTTGGAAGTGATTTAGTTACACAAACTGATGGATTAAATATAGGATGGTTAATGCCAGCATTGAAAGAGTCTTTAATGTTAGCAGTATATCAAACAGAAGCATTTATATATATTCATAAATACGAAAATAAAGTATATCTTGAATGTTTTAAAAAAAGTGATATTCACGATTTAGTACAAGCATTTGATAAAGTTAGAGAAGCTACAATAGTACAAGAATATGAAACACCTTTTAATGAAAAAGCCTCTTATTTATTAAAAAGAAAGATAAAATTAGAAAACAACAAAAGTTATATTAAATTTATTGCTTTCAAATGTGAGGAAGGAAAAGAGAAAGAAATCTCCATAGAAAAATTTAATAGTATTTTTGAAACAGAATACCCAAATAGCGACTTACTAAATTATACAGTATTAATAAATGTTGATTTGGGAGAGGACTTCTTCAAAGATAGCAGAAATTCGCTTCTTGAAGAAATGGAGATTTTAAATACTTTTTGGGATGAAATCAGAAAAACAAAAACAAAAATTGCAACAACGCAACATTATCAGAGTAATGATATTGTTACAAATTGGGTCCCAACTACACATTACAATATTCAAACTTTATCAGTAAATGACTTACAAGATTATTTTACTTTATTGCCTGGAGATAAAAATCATTCATTTTTTCAGTACTTACAAGGAGAGATAAGAAGTGAAAAATATATCGAATCATTTAAGTTTATTGATTATCAAATTATTCAAATGTCTGGCTTAAGTCCTGTTAGCTTTGGTTATGAAAAAGATGCATATCAAAACAAGGATAACATTGATTTGAATAAAAATAGCTCTGATATGATGATAGAAGCAATAAAAACGCAAATAGAGCCACAAATTAATTCTTTAATAGAGAATATTATAAGAGCTCAAAAAACGTTCGTAGAAGAGACAGAAAATATACTTCCAGAAAATCTTGAATGGAATTATGGCAATAATGAAAAGTTTGATGATATGAAGAAACTTAAGGTTTTGAAAAGTATTCAAAGTGTTAGTTCAATTCCAAAATCAACAAGAGCAAAAATAGTGCTTCCTATTTTAAACAAAATGATAGACGAAGGTATAGATGAAAATGAAGTTAATACTTTTGTTAAAGAATTAAATGGTGAAGTTGAAGATTTGAATATTAAGTTTGGAGAATTATGAGACCAGATGAATTAATAGGCAATTCAGTAGAAGTATTGAAAAATAACTATTATAAAAGAATGCTACAAACAAAACAATTATTCTTTAAATGTTTGCAAGAAAATAAAACACTAGAAGAATTTAACAGAGAATTTGCAAAAATTTGGGAAGGCTTAGAATATCGTTTTATGAATACTAGAAAGAAAGAGCTAGAAACATTAATAGATGAATTAAATAAAGTCTCATTAGATGATAAAACTAAAGAGTTTTTGGAATTGATAAGTCAAAGTAGATTTGATGAAGCATTTAAAAAATATGAAAACACTATAAAAAAGTATTATCAAAATAGATTATCTACAATAGATAATGTAGAAGATATAGACTCTTATTTATCAAACTTTGTAAGTAAATATGATGATTATCAAGCTAGTATTCCTTATTTTACAAAAAGTGGCTTATTACATTCATATCGCGATATAGCAGATTACAGTTCTATGTTGTTTAATACTAATTTGTTAAGAATTGCTATAAACAGAACATTATATGACGCTGAATATTTAGATATGGATTTAATATATATACCAGCTCACAATTTAAGTTGTCAAAAATGCATTGAATGGCAGGGCAAAATTTTTTCTAAGAGTGGTAAAGACAAGAGATATCCTAGATTAGAAGAAGCCTATTCAAATGGTTTAGGTCATCCTAATTGTAAACACGTTCCAGTTTTATATTGGGATGAGTCTCAAATACAAAAAGAAAAGTTTAACTCTAATTATTGGAAAGATCAATATGAAATAGATCAAAAGAAAAAAGCTATCCAAAGAGAAATATCTAAAAAGAATACAGATTTGAAAATATATAAAGAGTTAAACAATAAAACAAAAATAGAAATAACAAAAAAACAAATAAAAAGATTAAGACTTAGGCTTTCAGAACTCTGATGTAAGTCCTAAAAGTTACGCTTAAGCACTTTTTCTCAAATTAGGAGGAAATATGGATTTTACTAAATACGTAAAAAATAAAGATTTGCAAATTACAAATGATGATATCGATATCGAAAAGTTAACTAATGATTTAAGAAAGGGTTATACAAACGATAATGATTTATCAGCAAAAATAACAGCTGGTATTGATGACGCAAAATCAAAATGGGACCCTAAAACAACAAAAGAATATACAGAGTTACAGTCTAGCTATGAAACAGCTATTAAAGATTTAGATACTGCTAATAGTACTATTAAAACTAAAAACTTAGAATTAGAGATGATGTCTAGAGGCTTTAATAAAGAAGATTTTAAAGAAGTATCAAATCTAAGAAATAGCCTGTATGCAGATGAGAAAGATGACTCTAAAGCAATAGAAAGTATTGCTACAAGGTTCAAGGACACTTATTTCAAAGTAGAAGAACCACAAAAGAAATATGACGATAATTTTATTAAAGGTAATCAAGGAACTTCAAAAGAAGAAATTAAAATTACTAGAAATACATCATTATCAGATTTGAAAATTAAAAAATAGAAGGGAATGATAAAAAATGAATTTTACAGATTTAAATTTAGATTTACAAGGAGTTATGAAAAGAACTTATTCTAACTTGCTTTATAAGTCAACTTTTATGAATTTTTTAAATCCTGCATTTATGCAAGTTGCAAGAAGTACTGGTACACCAGTTATAGAGGTAATCAAACAAACTAATACACCTCTAAATAAAAGGGATGGGGTAGAGATTAAAAACGCTCTAACTAATTCTCTAGCAAGCTATAATACTGTTATGGTTAAACTAACAGATTTAGCTATGGATTATTCTTTTAGAATTAGTCCTATTGTTACAACAACACCACTTGAGAATATCATCCAAGGTCAAATGGATCTAAAAGATAGTCAGATCGCAAAAGAGATAGATAAATATGGATATAAAAAGTTATCTGACACTATTACAGGATTAAGTGATGGTTCACAAGCTTATTCTGTTGGACAAGTTATTAAATGGGCACCAACTCAAAAAGAAGATTATGTAAGCATAGTAAATGAACTAAGATCTATTCTATTTGATAGAGATATATACGATGGCTATCAACTAGGATTAATATCAACAGAATATGCTAAATATGTATCTGCTCTAACTTCTATTATCAAGTATGAAACTAGAACAGGTGTTGAAGCTGTTGACAGAGGTATTGTTGCTTATGCTTATGGAGTAGATACGTTTGAGATTAATTCAGGTGTTGTTCCAACTGGTACCAAAGGTTTCTTTGGAAACAGCGTTGCTTGCGTTGGAGATATGTTCTTCTCTGCTATGGCACAGTATAATGGTAACTTCCCAGGCTTCCCAGGTTATTGGGTATTAGAAGGTAACATATTATTTGGTGCAGAAGTTGTTAGACCTGAAGCTATTATAAAGTTAGCTGATGAAGAAGTAACAGCGTAATAAGGAGATGAGAGAATATGAAATACTTTACAGAAGAAGAATTTATGGGCAAGTACTATGACGAATGTGGTAGTTATAAAATTACTGCTTCAAATATAGAAGACGCTTGTTTAATGATATTCTCTCAAATTGGTTTGAGATATAGGGACTATTCTTGGAACGAGAATACAGTCCCTAAAGCCATAAAAAATGCTTCAATGGAACAATTAAGGTTTTTATTAGTTCACGATATACCTTTCTTAGATACAAATAAATTTGAAATAGATGGAATGAGTGCAGAGCTTGATAGTACTATTTCAAAAAAAGCTCTTTTATTTCTATCTACTGCTGAAGTTAATTATTTTAGTAGAACAAACACTATAAATCAAAATATGGGTATTAATATACCTTTTGGTGGCTAAAAATGCAATTAGGAAATGGAAAGAGAGCAATTTTAAGAAAGTTTAATCGTGATAACAATAGCAACTATTATGATGACCAAAATTATGAGGATGTTCCTATAAAAATAATACCTTTTAAAGTAGAAGATGTTATTAAATTTGGACTATCTACGTGCCCAGAAGCAACAGGATATTTTCAAATAGATAGAAGAATTGATGTTATAGAAGGTGATCAGATACTTTTTAAGAATAGTACCTATACAATTCTAAAGTTGTCAGATATTTGGTTGTTTGGAAGAGTAGAGAATAAGATAGCTTATGTCAAATAGTCTATATGTAACTGCTGATTTAAGTTGGAACGAAAAGACTAGAATAGCGTTACAAAAAGCTCCAAACAAAGTTATGTATGTTATAGCAAGTCAAACATTAGATAGGGCTATTCCAATTATTCCAATGTCAACTAAAGTTGGAGGTGGAACTCTAAGAAAAACAACGAAAGCATATAGTGTTAAAAAAAGTTCTGATTTAGGATATCACTTATGTTCTAATACAGATTATGCTATTCATCCATATTTAATGAACGATAGTAGCACAAATTGGAGTACTATTAATACTCACTCACATTGGTTTGACAAGACTTGGAAAGAACAACACGAAACAATAATCAATTCAAGTGTTAATCAAAATAAAATTTAATTTTGGAGGATATATGAAGAAAAACGAAGTTTTAATAGAATATCTAAGACATATGATACCTGATTATTTAGTAGTAGGCGAATATAAGACATCAAATTCAAGAAGCAATCAAATTACTGTCCAAGAACAAAATGGCGAAAAAATAGTGTTTTCTGGGGAAATAGAGCCACTGTTTAACTATATGCAAATAGTTATATTTGGAAATTCTATTAAAGACCAAAAGGAACTTGCAGATAGGATTGGATCATTAATAGGACGCAATGAAAAAATAAAAATCAAAAAGGAATATTGGCAAATAATATTTAAACAATTCTCAAATCCTGAAACTTTGGAGTATCTAGATATTAAAAGAGTAGGATACTCAATAGTTTTAAAATGTATAATTAATAAATTTTATGAGGAGGCATAGTTATGACAGATGAAGAATTACAATTTTATGTAAATAATAGAGAAGTTATTAGAAACTTAGCATTAAATACAGGTACAACATCAGCTCCTGAGTTCACAAAGATGTGTACTTTATCAGAGATAGGATTAAGTCCTGATTTTAACCAAAAAGACTGGTATGTTGCTTGTGATGCCATCAAAAGAGCAGTGTTAACAGGCGTTAGTCTAACACTAAATACTACTGTTAAATTAGATATGAATAATAAAGCTATTAAAAGCACTTTAAAAAGTATTCATACATTAATCAAAACAGGTGAAATTGCACAATTCAATAATCAACTAATTCAATTTGAACTAATTGATGATGTTAATGAAGGAATTCTTACTTACAAAAAATATCAGGTTCAAGTTGTGCTAAAATTTTCTGAATTAGGAGGAGCTGTAGAAGATGAAGGTGGTTATAAATTAGAAATAATCTTCATTGGTAGAGGTAAAGAAATAACAGAATAATAATTAAAAGCTCATTAATAGGGTAATCAATTATGATTATCCTTTTTTCTTTTTTTGAGAAAGGAGGGATAAAATGGCAACTGGTGGAACAGTAACCTTTAATTTTAAAGGTGATGATAGTGATTTAGATAAGAAAACAAGAGCAATAGACGATAAAATAAAGAGCTTAGGTAAATCAATAGGGAGTGCCTTTTTAAAAGGTGCAACAGTAGCTAGTGCAGCTATGACAGCAGTTGTTGGTACTTCAATAAAGGCATATGCTGATATGGAACAAAATATTGGTGGTGTAGAAACATTATTTAAAAATAGTGCAGACACTGTAATAGCTAATGCAAAAAAGGCTTATGAAACAGCAGGATTAAGTGCTAATCAATATATGGAAACAGTGACATCATTTAGTGCTAGCCTTTTACAAAGTTTAGGTGGAGATACAGTAAAAGCTGCAGAAGTAGCTGATATGGCAATAGTTGATATGTCTGATAATGCAAACAAGATGGGTACTTCTATGGAAATGATACAAAATGCATATCAAGGATTTGCTAAGCAAAATTATACTATGTTAGATAACCTAAAACTTGGCTATGGTGGAACTAAAGAAGAAATGGAACGTCTACTTGTAGATGCTGAAAAAATATCAGGCATAAAGTATGATATATCTTCATTTTCTGACATTACTGAGGCTATTCACGTTATGCAAGTAGAAATGGGAATTTCTGGTATTTCTGCTCAAGAAGCTGCTGAAGCAGTTGCGTCTGGTGCTATGACAGAAGAGGAAGCTTTTAATGCGTTGGGTACAACAGCAAAAGAAGCAACTGAGACAATAAGTGGTAGCATAAATTCTGCGAAAGGTGCAATTGCCAACTTTTTAAGTGGATCAGGTAGTATTGATGATGTTATTACTACTGTTACAACAGCAATAACAAATGTTAGCAAGGCTTTAACTACTATGGCTCCTAAAATCGTTGACGGACTTGTTGGCTTAGTAAATGGTTTATTGCCTCAAATTCCTTCATTAATACAAGGATTAATGCCAACAATAGTTGATGGAATAATAGGTTTAGCAAATGGAGTAATAGCTGTATTACCACAAGTTATGTCAATGCTATCTGGGATGCTACCACAAATTCTACAGTCATTAATTAATGGACTCATACAAATTGTAACCTCTGTTGCAGATATGTTGCCTTCTTTAATACCAATGGTAGTAGAGGCAATTGTAGGGTTAATACCTGTTTTATTGAGTAACTTACCTTTATTTATAAATGCAGGCATTCAGATGACAATAGGTTTGATGAATGGCTTGTTGAATGCGATACCAGTTTTGGTCGATTCTTTACCTCAAATCATAGAAAGTCTTATTACTGGACTTATGGGAGCTTTACCTCAGTTGATTTTTATGGGACCAACTTTGATTTTAGGATTGGTTAAGGGGTTACTTAGTGCAATATTTAGTTTACACACAACAGGTCCTAAAATTATAAAGGGTATAGTTGATGGTTTGATGTCAGGATTTCCAGAAATGTTAAAAGTTGGTGGAGACCTTATAAAAGGATTATGGCAAGGTATATCAGATGTTACTGGTTGGATAACAAACAAAATTAAAGGCTTTGGAAAGAGTGTACTAAGTGCTATAAAAGGTATATTTGGAATACATTCTCCATCAAAAGAATTTGCCTTTATAGGTAAAATGAATGTTTTGGGATTAGAGCAAGGTATGGAGGATATGAAAGGAGAGTTAAACACTACTTTTGATGATATGATGAATTTAAGTCCAACTTTATCAGCCAGCGCTTCTAATGTATATAATCCAAATGTGAATGTAGTTGTAAATAATTCATTTGAACAGGACCCTCTAGGACAAATGGTTCAAACCCAAAAAAACTTTAGTGGAGGTTCTAAAAATGATTATAACTTTGGATTGGGGGTATAGTAATGATTAAAATTTTTATAGCTGATGAAGAAATAGAATTTAATCAAAATATTCAAATCACAGAAGAAATGCTTACTACTTCTTCTGTGATATTAGACACCTGTTATCCAAAAAAATGGGAGGATGATGGAGATTATATTTCAAGGTTTTATCTTCCTAAAGATTATTCCAGATGTGAAATTTATAACGACGATGATCTTATATTTATGGGAGTTGTGAAAAATACTGGTAATATTTCATTAAATCCACGTTATCCTAAATATTGTAAATTACAAATACTAAGTTATAAGACGTTTTTAAGTGAGGGGATAACTTTAGATTTTGTAATTGCAAACAAGACGGTTGAGGAAGCTATATATCAAGTAACAGATGCTATAGCAGATTATGGTTTTGTTGTAGGCAATATAGTCTTAAAAAATGCAGATGAAGTTATAGGTGCTTATTCAACTTTAGATAAAACAGCTTATGATATGTATCAATATTTTTCTGAAATAACTAATTCAAAATGGTATGTAAGAAGAATTGATAAAAATACTGTTGCGGTAGACTTTTATGATCCAGAAGAATTACCTAGAGCTGAAAATATAGAGTACACAACAGAATATTTTGAGAAAAATAATATTCAAGATGATATATCTATAAGTTATTCAACTTCTGATTATCGTAATAAACAAATAGTATTATCCAATAAAGTTTATGCAAATGTTAATAGTGTTGAACAGAAAATAGCAGATAGTTATAGCAATGAATTCTTAACTGAAAAAGCAATAGGTAAAATTAATTCAATTTTGGTTGATGGGGAAAGTAAACTATTTGCTACAAATTCTGAAAAAGAAACAGGAATAATAGCAGACTTTTATTATACGCCAGGAGAAGCTAAATTTACTTCTAAGGCTCAGTATTCTAATGGTACAAATATTGTAATTGATTATATAGCAATTGTTCAAGGAAGAGAAATAGCATATTCAAATGATGAAATATCAAGAATACATAGTCAATTAGGAATAAGTGGTGTTATTTCTAGATATGAAAATAGAAACGATATTTTATATTCTTCTCAACTGTATTCAATAGCTACCAATTGTATTAAGTATAAAGGAAAGCCTGATTATACTTTGAAATTAAATACTTATAATAAAGATTTGTTTTTCATAGGACAACAAGTATATTTTAATGCTCCTATTGAAGAACTAAAAACAGATTATATGGTTAAAAAGAAAATAATTGATATTTGTATTGTTGGAAGCGAAAAACACTTATTTTATACATATGAATTATCAAGCAATTATAATTCTGAAAGTGCTATAAACTTCTTTGATAATCAGAGAAGAAAATCAAACGGAAACATATCGCAAGGAGATTACATATCTAGAAACATTGATATAGAAAATACAGCTAATATAGTATTTAGTAATTTAAATATTGAAGAAATAGAAATAACTAATTCAAATGCATTAGATAGTGCTTTGGATACTGTATTGTAGATTGTAGGAGGTGTACTATGACAGAAGAATATAAAAAATTATTGTTAGGGTATCTTGTAGGAGATTTAAAAATTGATAATCCTAAAAATGATGAAATTGTGAAAGAAATAGAAGAAATACCATATAACAATTGGTCTGAATACCTTCCAGAACATAAATATACATCAGACATAAAGATAAATGGTATTCTTGATATTAGTGAAAATGGATTGTTTGTATTCTATGGTGGATATAAGGATAAGGCTGATAATAATAGAGGAATTATTATATTAACAAATAGTAATTTTAAGCCTATAAAGGTATTTACAAAATATAATAATGGAACTTATCTTAGAAACATATATCAACTTAATATTGATGAAGATAATACGTTTTATGGAGTAGATAGTACAGAATATTATTATCCACAAGACGGCGAACAGCGTTTTATTATGTTAAATAATTTTTCGTCTTATTTTAGCCAAATAAATGATTATATTATTCAATTAAAAAAAAGCTACTTTTTTCCTGAAAATTGTAAAAACGTTAACTTTAAAAATATAATAAAAAATCCAAATTCTGCACATTATTTCATAGTTGGCGAAGATATAAATGGTATTGCAACTATTGATTTAAAAATAAATGTCGGTAGTTCTAATGAATGGAATGTTATTCGTGAAAATAATCCTGTTGACGGAGTTATAAGTTATGCTGGTTCTTATGCTGAATTTGATAAAGATGATAATTTGTTTTTTGAGATTATGGTTTCAACTCTAGAAAATGCAAATAACAGATTAAAAATTTTATATAAAGATTTTAGTGATACAACTTTAAAAACAAAGACTATACAAACTTCTAGTACACGAACAGTAATAGTTTCTTCTTCAAATTATAATAATCAATGTGTGTTTAAAAATAAAAATGAGATTTATTTTGTTGGAGGCAATCTTAGATATGTTTCTGATATAGAAAAAAATAAGTTTATTGCATTTTACAAATATGATATACAAAAAAGTGAATTAAAAACAATTTATACTGAAGAACTAGGAGAAACTACAAACTATAGCAAATTGTGTATGTTTGTAGTTGAACATAATAATGATATTTATGTTTTACATTTTAAAGATAATGAAGATAACAGAAAATATGATATAAGTTACTTTAGATATAAGGATGATTGGAGTCCAATATTAATAAAAGAAAAACAATCAATAGCATTGGACGAAATAAGAATTTTAGCTATTTCAAAGTTTAACTTATTACAACTATGTATATTGAGAAGCAATTTATTGTATTTAATGATAATAAAAGAAGATTATAATCCCACTAATTATAATAGTTCATCATATACAAATGATCAATCATTAAATTCAGATAAAGTAGAGCTATTTAGTGATAATTCGTTTGTTTTTGCAAGAAATCTATATAATAAATCAATAAATAACAGTACAACAATATCTACTGTAGAAATACCAAACACATACTTAAATAACATTCCTATAAATCAAGAGAGTTTGTTATCAAAAACAAATACATTAATATCAAATAACAGTAAAAAAATAACCAAGAATATCTATGAAACACTATATTTAAATTTTGTGAATACTTTAGGAATTGTAAACAAAAATGATGTTAATAATCAAATTAGAAATACTTCGGCATCATCTTACCTAAATCAAGCAATTAATACATATAATTTATATGAAAACGCAAAAATGAGTAAGTATCGTATAAATTATCAAGATGAAACAAATGACACAAAAAATCTTATTATTAAAGAAAAAAAAGGTGATAGTTGTATAGTTGAATTTGCCTTGGCTGTTATTAAGAAAATAAAAAGTATTGAGTTTATTTCAAATGACGAAACAATAGTTTATCATACTATAGACTTGAATAATTTAGAAGTAGATAAGATATATAAAATTAGTCAAAAAATAGAGGTGATTTAATGAAGATCGAATATACAGATAAAGTAAAATTAAAAGAAAATCCAGATATTCCAGATATTAATAAAATTAAGGCTGATGATATGAACGAAATTAAAAGAGTTGTAAATAGCAATTATGATGAATTTGATAAAAAAATTATGGAATTGCAATATGTAACATTATTTGAAAATACAGTTGGAACTACTGACGATATAACATTAAATAAAAGTATAAATGATTTTAACTCAATTGAAATTTTTGGTGTTTCATCAGATAATGCTGTTTACTATACAAAAATAAATAAAGAAAATTATAGTAATATAGCAGCTCTATACGGCTTTAGCACAGATGGAAATTTGTATGCAAAAATTGCTTATCTTAATTTAGTTGATAATCAAATAACATTTAGAAGCAACAGAAGTTGGTACAAGCACCAGACAAACGGAAATGGTGGCTATAATGCAAATGCAAATGAAATAAAAGTTACTAAAGTAATAGGAAATTACTATTAGAAAGAGAAGTGTTTAAATGAAAGTAACAGTTAATGCACATAAAATTGAGATAACAGATAAAGAAGTAATAAACAAAAAAGAGCATAAAATATCAAAATGTTTATTTGAATTTAGTTCTGAATATGATAATAATTTTGTAAAAAAAGCTTTATTTACAGTTAGCAATAAAACATATGAAATGACTATTTTCAATAATGAATGTGATTTCCCTTGTGAAGTTTTAGAAAAAAGAGGAGAAGCAATATTAGGAGTATATGCTTATAAAATAGTTGATAATGAACTAATAAAGAGGTTTAGTCCAAGTCCACAAAGCTTTTATGTAAGTAATGGTTCTTACATTGAAAATGCTGAAAACTCTAAAGAGATAACACTTAGTCAACTAGAACAATATCAACAAGAACTGAACAATAGAATAAATGAAATACCAAAACTGATAAAGAAAGAAATTGACAATATTGATTTAGGAAACATTAATTTAGATGACTATGTAAAGAAGGTAGAAGGCAAAGATTTATCTGCTAATGACTTTACAAATGATTATAAAGAAAAGTTAGATACTTTAAATAATTACGATGATACGGAAGTCAAAAAAGATATATCATCTTTAAATGAAAAAGTATCGAATATCGAGAGCATTCCAGGACCACAAGGTCCACCAGGAGAAAAAGGCGAAAAAGGAGAAACTGGTATTAACGGAAAAGATGGATATACACCTCAAATAGGCATTGATTATTGGCTAGAAGAAGATAAAAATTCTATTAAAGAGTATTGTAATAACTATATTGATGAAAATATTCTTCAAGTGTTAGGAGGTAGTTATTAATGGCTAGAATAGATAATTTAAATAATTTCTTAACAGATGTAGCAAATGCTATTAGGAAGAGGAAAAAGACAACATCATTAATTTTAGCTAGTAATTTTGATACTGAAATAGAAAGTATTAAAAGTGATGAAACAGCTTCAAGTCAATACTATATAAATGACTGTTCATATTTATTCTATAATAGTTCTCGCTTAGATGAAGTAGAAAACATACTAAAAATTTGTAAACCAACAAATACAAGCAATATGTTTAGAAGTTGCAAGCAAGCTACTATTTTAGATTTGAGAAACTTAGATTTAAGTAGATCAAATACAATGGCTAATATGTTTACAGATTGTTCTAACCTAACAAATGTAGACTTAAGTGATTTAGATATAAGCGAAGTAACTACTATGATAGCAATGTTTTCTGGTTGTACAAAGTTAACTGATATAAATTTAAGTAATCTATCAGCCGAAAAGGTAATTAATGTTAACAATATGTTTACTAATTGTACAAGCCTAGAAAATATAATAGGATTTCCTAATTTCGGTAAAGGTTATCTTGCTACTACTGCAGCTAATAGTACAGCTTATGCTTTAAACTTATCAGCTTCTAGCAACTTAACCTATGATAGTTTGATGAATGTAATTAATAGTATATATGACATTGCTTCTGCAGGATGCAAAACTCAAAAACTGATTTTAGGAAATAATTTAGAAAAACTAACTCAAGAAGAAATACAAATAGCAACTGATAAGGGCTGGACTGTCAGTTAGGAGGCAATTATGTGGAATTATGAAGATAAAGAAAATTTAATAGAAAATATTACAGTAAGATATCATTATAAAAATAAAGAGCATACACAAATACAATTAATAGCACATAAAAATTATGTTTTAAAATTAAAAGATGATAATGGCTTTATTGATGAAGACAATAATTATTATCCGCCAATTTATTCAAAAACTATTTTTGGAGGTACGTGGCTAGATATTAACACTTATGAAGCAATATTAGAAAATGAGATAGAAAGGAATGAATAAAATGGAAGAATTTATAAATAAAATAACAACAATAAATGAACCCAAAACAATATTTTTGTTATGTGGAATAGTTATATTTACAGATGTTTTGACTGGATATTTGAAAGCTTTTAAAAACAAGAAAGTTAATTCATCTATAAGTAGAGATGGATATATTAAAAAAATGGGATGGATAATAGCTTTGCTGGTAGGCTTTATAATAGACGCTTTAGTAAAAGTTGATATATTTTTAATAGGAAGTGCTATTGTCTGTGTTTCAACAGAAGGTATATCATTTTATGAAAATCTTGGGGAAATAGGTATAAATATGCCGTTTAAAAAATATTTTGAAAAATTAGATAATAATAAAGAGGAGAGTGAATAACTATGAAAGTAATGATAAGTCAGCCAATGAAAGGTAAAACAAATGAACAAATAAGATTAGAAAGAGAAGAACTTGTAAAAGAATTGGAAAAACAAGGACACGAAGTAGTAGATACTGTAATTGATGATTTTATTGAAGGGGAGGGCAATGATTATGCTATTAGATGTCTTGCTAAATCAATAGAATTTATTGCAAGTGTAGATGCGGTTGTTTTTATGAAAAGTTATGAAAATGCAAGAGGTTGCAAAATTGAATATGAAGTAGCTAAAAATTATGGAAAATTCATAAAGGAAGTGAACTAATATGATAAAAGGTCAAAAAAGTGTAAGAAATGGAATAGAAGACTTCTTATGTCTGTTTACAGATATGTATATAAGTCAGGGCTCTAATGGTTCATATTCTCATAAAGGTATTATGGCTAATGATGTAAGAGGATTGCAAGCAGGTATTAGATATCCTTACTATGCCCCTTGTACTTGTAAATGCATTAGAACTTATCCAGAGAGTGGACAAGTTATGTGGCAATCAGTAAATAAAGTTAGATTTGCAAATGGTAGAGTAGATTATGCAACATTTATGACTGTTCACGATAACACAATGGACGCAAGAGTTGGACAAGTAATAGAGCAAGGTTCTCAACTTGGTAATAAGGCAATTGCATAAAAATAGGATGTCAAAATATAGTAAAATTAAAGTTTATAGTGGATAAAAACAAATAAATAAT
>CATKYP010000005.1 GCA_949840855.1 uncultured Bacilli bacterium
TTTCTTTTTCCTTCATTTATAAATATATTATCTATCTTATAGTTTTCTATTATGTTTAAAGCTTCTCCTAAATGATCATAATCGCCATGAGTTAAAAGAAGCTTGTTTACTTTTCTTATTCCTCTACTTTTTAGGTATGGAATAGTTATATTTAGAGCTAGTGAGTTTTTACTTTTTTTCTTCCATTTTTCTATGTTATAACTACTTTTTCCTCCAGTATCAATTATAATAGTTTCTCCCCTACTATGTAATATAAATGAATCTCCTTGTCCAATATCAAGCATAACCAAGTAATCAGTATCAAATATATTGTAATAATTATAATGAAAAATTAAAATTAATAGATACATAATCAGTAATACTTTTTTATGATAATTAATAAAACAAAAAACAAGAAGCAGGTATATAAAATAAAAAATTATAGGAATCTTTCCAAATATCATTTTTAAAGTATCAATATTAGCTAAATTTGTTGAAGTAGTTACTAGAACATTTATTAGAATATCATATACAATAGATAGCGGTCTTATTATTAGTATTATTAAAGATAAAGGAAATAGTAAATATGTTACAAATGGTACATAAAACAGATTATATAAAATACTCATTAGATTTATTTGATAAAAATTATATAATGTTATAGGTATACTTATTGTAAAGCTAATAATTGAAGTATATAATAAACTGATGAAATATGATTCGTACTTATTTAAAGTACTACTTGATAAAATAAGAGTTAAACTTATTAAAAATGAGTATTGAAATCCTATATCATATATATAAAATGGGTCTATTATAATAGTTGTTATAAGTGTTAAAATAAATACATTAATTGTTTCTATATGTAAATAATATATTTTATTTACTGCTAGATAAAAGAAAAAAAGGCTCGCTCTTAAAATTGATGGTACGCAACCTACAAGAATTGTATATAAGAAAAGAAGTAGCGATGTTATAATATATCTTTTTTCCTCTCTTATTTTTAATTTCTTTAGTAGTTTCAAAATTATAGATGATAGCACTCCAACATGCATACCACTAACTGCAAATAAGTGACTAATACCATTGTCTCTAAACGAGGTAATTGTTTGTTTATCTATATCACTTTTGTCCCCTAATAAAATTAATTTTAAATAGTTACCACTTTTAAAGGTTCTAAAGTAATTATATATATTATTTTTTAGAAAGTAAGTAAGGCTTCGATTATTTCTAATTTTAATAATTGAATTTATTGATATATTATAAAAGTGCTTTTTTCTTTTAGAATATTCATAATAATTAAAAATACTTTTAGTAGTTGGTTTATCTATTTTAGAAAATTCACCCGAAACTTTTAGTTTATCGCCTAATTTAAAGTATGTTGTATATTTATTTTTCTCATTTAGAGTTTCAAAATAATAGCTAGCTTGTACTATCTCCTTATTTTTATCTTTTAGAGTAAGAGAGAGTAAATCTCCTTCTATTTTTATATTTGTAATAATTCCTATAAAAGTTTTATCATTAGTAGAATAACTACTAATATGTTTGAAATTTATTCTAAATAATGAAAAGAAAATTATAACGGCAAGTAATATATAATATAGAAAATTATAAAGTAATACTTTCCTTAATTTTATCAAAAAGAGCATCTCCTATACCACTTATATTTTTTAACTCTTCAATATTTGAAAAGTTCCCATGTTCTTCTCTATATTCTATAATACTTTTAGCTTTAGCTTCACCAATTCCAGGTAGTTTTTGTAATTGTTCTATAGTAGCAGAATTTATAGATATATTTCCACTTAATTCTTTATTATTAGTAGTATTTATTTCTATATCAGGTTCAATACAAGCATCATTTTGTAATCCATCATAACTATTTTGACAAGAGTCTATTACTTGTTCTAAGATTTCTTTAGTTTGCTTAAAATTTTCTACTTCTTGTTTACTATATATTATGATTACCATCTCATCATTTATCTTTTTACCAAGATTAATAACTGTTGTATCTCCTATTTCAGTAAGACCGCCTGCCATATTTATTACATCTTGTACTCTACTTCCTTCTTCTAGTGAATAAAGTCCAGGATTTAGTACTTCTCCTTTTATGTCTACCATTACTTTTTTATTTTCTTCTATTTTTTCTTTAGATGCTACTTTCTTAACTGAAGTAGTTTTTTTAGTGGCAAGAAGTACTTCTTTCTTCTCAACTCTACTTTTTTTGTTATAATTATTAGCATAGTAAATACTACCACCTACTCCACCAGTAACTATTAAAACTATTATAAGTACAATTAAAATTTGTTTTCTGTATCTGTATTTAAATGACATAAAAAATCAACCTCCATTTATATTATTCGAGATTGATTTTATAATTTTTATTAATTTAAAAAATTTATGTTAGCATATCAAGTCTAGCATCTTCTATTTCACTTGCAAATTTTATATCAAAACTAGGAAGGGATTTATTTATTACATCTTGATAAATATGTTTACTATTTTCTATTGCTTTTCTAAAATCTAGAACATTGACAACATTTCTGTTATCAAATAAAGCATATGAGAAAGCATCTTGAATCATAGTTAGTGTAACATCAGGGTATCTTGAACCTATCTCATAAATTCTTTTATATTCACTAGTTATATCAGTTAAAAATTCCATTATAGTTTCTTTTATAAAGTTAGAGTATTCCATCCTTACCCCTGTTCTTTTTTCTATTTTTGGAAGTGTTCCCATACAAATTTCTATATTTTGTTCTCTTGTGGGTTCTTCTACTACAACCTTTTGGAAACGTCTAACGAAAGCCTTGTCTCTTAAAATGTATCTTTCATATTCTTCTGTTGTAGTAGCCCCAATTACTTTTATGTCTCCTCTATCTAGGCCAGGTTTAAACATATTAGCAAAGTCTAGACTTTCACCACGTGAACCCATCAGAGTATGAATTTCATCTATAAATAATATCAGATTCGAGTAATTCTTAAGCTCTTCTATTAAATTTTGAATCTTAGCCTCTCCAGTTACTGGATCTATTCCAAGAAGGGCAGATGTATTTATTTTAATTATTTGATACTTTTTAAATTTATCAGGAACATTTTCTGTTTGAATTAAATATGAAAGCCCTTCGACAATTGATGTTTTACCAACTCCAGGCTTTCCTGTTAAGATTGCGGATTTATCAGGAGTTAACAAAATAAGCATAAGTTCTTTTAATTCTTTTTCTCTACCAATAGCTGGATTAGTTATATATGATTTGTTATTAAAATTTTCGCCATATGTTTCTATGATACTTATTCTTTTACTTTTGATATCAAACTCTTCATCGTTTGCCAACATTCTATTCATATTGCTTAAATTAGTAATTTCTTCATTCATAATTTGCCTCTATTCTATTTTTATACTTCTTTTTATATTATAGCAAAATTTGATAAGTTAATAAATACTTTTAAGCATATCTTTAACAGAAACATAAATATAAGAAATTTTATACCACGTTGCTTTATTGACTACTCCTGTAGCTGCAAGAGAAAAAATACTTTGAAATGTTTTAACTGCAACTGTTGTATCTTTTCCAAAATAGCCATCAGTATTTTCTATCTTTTTAATTATTGGATAGCTTCCTCTTATATAATTTAGTTGATTCTGAAGTATTTGTACCTCATTACTACAGTCTCCTTCTTCAAGGGGTGTTCCTGGATATGAGTATGGATAAATTTCTGTTGTTGGTGCTGTTGCTAGATTAATATTTCCATAATAATATTTCAAAATATCTATTGCTTTAAAACCTTGATCTGCTAAATATTTAGATCCCCATTGACTTAGGTAACCTGCTTCTGAGGTTGTTGCTTGATAGTGTGCAAGTATTGGATAAGTTTCATTTCCTGTTTTAATATAATTATTAAATATTTCATCTACTACGTTTGAAATAGATTCATATATAGTTCTACCTCTAGTGTATTTTTGATCATAGGTAGTTGTTGAAGTTATTGTAAAGTCGTATCCTTTTGATAAATACCATTCTGTATAAATCCTATTTAGAGTAAAGGATATTATTGCAATTACATTTGCTCTTATAGATTCAATGGGCCAAGTACTATAAATTTCACTACAGGCAACATTCTTTATGTAATCAGTAAATTCGACATTATAATTATTTGCATTTTTATTTGATGGAATACCATCATGAACTATAATATTTTTGGGAATAACTACTCTTGGTAAAACAAAACTAGAAGTATTTTCGTCACCTTGTTCTTCATTTGTAAGAGTTTGAGGATACTTTCCCCACAGTGTTGGAGGGTCAATTTGAACTATTTCCTCATTTACCAGTGTTTCGCTTTCATTTGTTAAATATATATCTTGTATTGCCACTTCTTTTGGATATATTTCAACTCCTTCATATCTAGCAGTTTGCAAGTTTTCTTTAGAAACAATCACTGTATAAGTGCTAAATGGCTGTACTTCGTTTTGCTCATTTAGTGATAAATTTACATTAGGAGCATCTAGTTCTATTTTCTCAGTTTGACCCGACTCATTTGTAAATAGTACTATATTAGTATTTTTGCCTATTATTTGTACTTTTGCATTAGATACTGGTTGTGCAACGTTATCAACATAAACATTTACAATTAAATAACCTTTAGAATTATTATTCATATATACACCTCAATATATTATATTCTAATTATTTGTAACATACCCAATATTATTTTTCATATAATAAATTAGAGGTGAGACCATAAATGTTTAATTATCCTACTTTAAGGCTTAATGATACAGGTGATGATGTGAAAATTTTACAACAAATTCTAAGGATACTAAATTTATATCCTGCAAGTATTACTGGTAGTTTTGATTCTACAACTAAAAATGCAGTAGAAACCTTTCAAAAATTTAATGGGCTTATTGCTACTGGTATTGTTAATAGAGAAACTTGGAATGCATTAATTAGTGCTACAACAGATAAAACAAGACAATTTGACAGTTACCCTACAATTACTCTTAATGAAGAAGGTGAAGATGTTCGAGTACTTCAAGAAATGCTTAAAACTACTCTTTATTATGATGGTGAAATAGATGGTATATATGATGAACAGATGCAAAATATAGTTAAAACTTTTCAAGTAAATAATGATATTATAGCTACTGGAATCGTTGGGAATGAAACTTGGGATACTTTGCTTGATGCTTATTCTACTTTAATTGATTGTGATTTAACACCTAGTCCTGATAATGGTACTGATATATATGTAGTAAAGAAGGGAGATACTCTTTATTCAATTGCAAAAGAGTTTAATACAACAGTTGATGAATTGAAGAGGATTAATAATTTATCTAGTAATACTTTAATTGTTGGTACTACTTTAAAAGTCCCTAAAAGTAATACTTCTACTCCTGAAACTAAATATTATACAGTAAAGAAGGGTGATACAATTTTTATGGGGAATAATGGGTAATAAAAAGGGTAAGTATTACATTCGATACTTACTTTTACTTTATAATTCTTTTACCAGTAAACTTTAAATTATTTAATTTGATTTTTCCTATATTCTAGTGCTTTTACTAATCTTCTATGTAATTGTTGTTCTAAAGTATCCTCACTACTTTTAATAAGTGTTCCATTAAAACACAATTCTTGCGATCTATCATTATATAATTCGGAAACTATTTCAGTTAATTCCCAACCATATTTATTAATGATTGGTTTAAACATTTCTAACTTATAATCTGCTAATGTTATAAGTGGTTTAGTTGTACCTAACCATTTCATCGAATCTTCAACAATTGATGTTCCTATTCCTAGACCCCTACATTTATCTGAAACGTATAAAGTGCATATTTTTTGCTCTTCTTCATCTCTTTTCAAACAAGCCATTGAAATAATTTCATCTTGATTATCTGGATTTCTAACAAATAAAATATTTCTTTCTTCTCCAACTATTGCTGGTAATTGTTTAGTAAAATACCATTCTTTATGTTTAGGGTAATCTTCACAAATAAAATCTGTAATCATATAAATTTTTGTTGCTAAATTTATGAACTCTTCATTAGTGATAGTTTCCAAATAGTCTTTTAAACTTTCTATTTTTATCATATAATTCCCCCTCAAAATTAGAACATATGGTATCACTTTTTGCTAAATTTGTCAAATTATGGTATAATACATTTGGCAGGAGGGGATAAGGTGGATAAAAGTCAAAGAAAAAGAATTGCAATTATTTCAATAATGACTTACTATGCTAGACAAATATTTGATGAAACCAAACTTTATGAATTTAGAAAATCGCCTTTAAAAAATGAACTACTTAATAAAAAAATTTATGTATATTCAGCAAAAGAGGATAAAGCAATTATAGGTTATTTTAAAGTAAGTGATATTTTAAATGGCAATACTGATGAAATATTAAGTGCAACAGGATATGACAAAAGAAGTGATGGCCATGAAATAGTTGAATATTATGGTAAGAATAATCCAAATTGTTTTGCATTACAATTATATGATGTTACAGAATTCGAAGAATACTTATCCTTAAAGGATATGCGTAGCATATCAAAAAATGCAGACATGCCACAATATATAAAATTTATTTATGAAAATGATCCATTATATGACGTGATAAAAGAGTGGGATGAAGCATTTAGTTTAGATGGAAATATATGTAATAATCCTAGCAAAACAAAACAAATGATATTGCAAAGAGCAAAAATGAAAGGAAGAAAGTAATATGGAACACGAAATGAAATTACAACCTGAGTATTATAATTTTATACTTAATGGTACGAAAAGAATTGAGATTAGACTTTTTGATGAAAAAAGGCAACAAATTAAAATTGGTGATACTATCAAATTTTTAAAAGAACCAGAATTAAATGAATCTTTTAATGCAAAAGTTGTAGGTTTATTAAGGTATAATTCTTTTGAAGATATGTTTAAAGATTTTGATATTTCAGTTTTATCAGACAAATCAATGACTAAGGACGAATTGATTGCTGTTCTTGAACAATTTTATACAAAAGAAAAACAAGAACAATATGGTGTTTTAGGAATAAGAATTGAATTAATATAATTTTTCTACAACATATACGAATAAATTAAATTATCTTTATTTATTTTATAAAATTTAATCATCCTATTATTATTGACGAAAATAAAAATGTAAGATGATTTTTTGCTTAAAACTATTGATTTTATTAGGTTTATCCTATATATCATCCTACAAAGTAGGATGAATTTTGCAAGTGCAAAATCAGATTTGTGTATATGCAATTCCTTATGTAATAAGGTTCTAATTGCATCTGATACACAAATTTCTTATCCTGCTATTTCATATTTTGTTAAATTATTAATCTTTTAGGATGATAGATAAAACTTTCTATACTTTATGAGTTGACTCTTCTTTTTTATGGAGGTATCATGCATCATACAAAAAGGAGATGATGCTTATGAAGATTATAATGGAGGTTTATTATAGTAAGTAATGTTGTACACATACCAAATAATATTACTAAAACAAAAATTAATGCCATAGAATTTATTGGAGGTATTAAACTCTATGGTTAAATACAAAGTTAATTTAAAGTTTAAAGAACATGGAAAATCTTTAAATGAAACAATAACTAATGTATTAAGAATCGAACTAGAAAAAAGAATAAATATG
Organism: uncultured Bacilli bacterium; assembly: GCA_949840855.1. Classification (GTDB taxonomy): domain Bacteria; phylum Bacillota_I; class Bacilli_A; order RF39; family UBA660; genus UBA2730. Next base: position 7,636 of record CATKYP010000005.1, read on the forward strand.
ACTTGCAATATTTTAAAAAAGGAGTTACCATTCAAGCATACTCATTATTCCCAAATGGAAGGGAGTAGTAATTAATGATTGGGAATAGTAGTTTTAAAGTAGGAATATATATAAGATTATCAAGAGATGATGGAAATATAGAATCTGATAGTATTGTTAGTCAAAGAAGTTTGCTTAATCAATATATTAAAGAAAACAATTACAATTTAATAGATGAGTATGTTGATGATGGGTTTACGGGAACAAACTTTGAAAGACCATCATTTAAGAGAATGATTAAGGATATCGAATCCGGAAAAATTAATATGATCATTACAAAAGATATGTCCAGATTAGGTAGAGATTATATAGGCACAGGAGAGTTAATTGAAAAGTATTTTCCAAATAAAAATGTTAGGTATATTGCTATTAATGATGGGATTGATACATTCATAGATAATACAAATAACGATATAGCACCTTTTAAAGCAATAATGAATGATATGTATGCTAAAGATATTTCTAAAAAGGTTAAAACAAGTTTACATTCTAGAATGAAAGAAGGACTATATGTATCTGGTAGATGTCCTTTTGGTTATATGAAAGATCCAACTAATAAAAATCATTTAGTTATAAATGAGAAGCAATCAGAAACGGTTAAATTAATATTTGATTTAGCACTTAAAGGGAATACTTATCATTATATTGCACAAGAATTAACTAAAAGAAAAATCAAAACACCAGCATCTTATTATAATTATGTTTGGAATACAAAGTGCATAAATACAAATTGTTTAAGCCAAGAATATGGTGTATGGGTTGATACCACTATAAAAGCAATTCTTACTAATCAAATATATGTTGGGGATACAGTTCAAGGTAAGACTAAAAAGATTAATTATAAACTTAAAAAGACAGTTAAAAATAATCCGAATGATTTTATAATAGTAGAAAATACTCACGAAGCAATTATTGATAGAGATATTTTTAATTATGTGCAGGACTTATTACCTAAAAATGTTAAAAGACCAGAGAAAAAAAGATTTTACTTATTAGATGGACTTTTATATTGTGGAGATTGCAAACATCGTATAACTATTAGATATCAAAATAAAACAGGAAGAAGTTATACAACTTGTGATTATTATAGAACTTATTCAAAATACCATGTTTGTACAACACATACAAATAATTATGAAACACTAGAAAGAGTTATTCTAGATAATATTAGAAATGTATGTAAAAATTATTTAGATAAGAATAAAATAAAAGATTCTATCGGTAATATAGAGTTCGAAGATAATACTTTAAAGATTAAAAAACAAATTGAGAGTCTAGTACTTATTAATAATAAACTAATAGAAAATTTGGATAAAACATATATGGATATGTTAAAAGGTATTATTGATGAAGAGCAATGCATTAGAATAAGCGAAAACCTAAAACAAGAAATAGCAAATAATAAATCAAGTATTGATAATCTTAAAAATGAGAATTTAGAAACAAATAAAATAGACAATAAGATGATAGAAAAATATATTAATGAATTTTTATCTTTAGATAATCCAACTAGAGAATTAATAATAAATTTAGTTGAAAAAATCTATATCTATCAAGATAAGCAGGTAGATATTATATTTACATTTAAAAATGTTACATAAAAACTGTATCTGGAGATACTTTATACAGTATTAGTAGAGCCTATAATGTAAGTGTAGATGAATTAAAAAGATTAAACAATTTAACTAGTAATACACTAATAGTTGGGCAACAATTAATAATACCAACTAATGAGATAGATGATAACAATACTAATAAGCAAACATATACAGTTAAGCGAGGCGATACCTTATACTCTATTGCTAGAAACTTTAATGTAAGTGTAGATCAGTTAATGCGTGAAAATAATTTATCTAGTAGTGTTTTATCACTTGGTCAAGTTTTAATAATCCCTAATAATAGCAGTACTAATAGAACATATTATGTAAAAGCTGGGGATACTCTATATTCTATTGCTAGAAATTTTGGAGTTTCTGTTGATGATATTAAAAGACTAAATAACTTGACTTCGAATACTTTATCTATTGGCCAAAGCTTGTTAATTCCAAATAAGTAAAACTATTTATTATCTTTTAAATAGTTTTATTTTTTCTTTTTCATCTTTAAAAGTGGCCCTATTATTTTTAGTACTAAGTGCTATATCAAGTCCTAAGTCTATCTCTTCAAGATTAATTTCAAAAAAGGATAAGACATCTATAAGTGTATTATAATCTAATGTCTCTATTGTGTTAATTGTAATACAACTTTTGATTCTTTCAACATATATTTTCTCTTGTTCACTAGTATCATTACTTACATTTTCAAATGCTAATAGTTCATTTTTCTTTTTTGATAACGTATTTATATATTCTATATATAAAGCTTCATTTCCACTATTATGTGCTTCTATCATTTTTTTAAATAAGTTTTCAGTTTCTATTTCTAAGTTTTGCTTTTTTATTTTAGTTATCTCATCTTCTGTTTGATAGTTGTTTAAAGCTATTATTCCTTCAATTAAATTCTTTTCATCTAATAACATTTCTATTATTTGAACTAGATGAGGAATTTCATATTCATCGTATTCTATATAAAGGTATTCTTTTGCAGAAGAGAAAAAGTCATTTGATTCTATAGTTTTTCTATTATTTATTTTTAAATTTCTAATATATCCATCAAGTACTTTTTTGGCATATTTATATTCCATAGTACTTTCAATTTCTTCTTCTACATGCTTTTTATTTCTTCTTAGGCTAAGTAAAACTTCCCTTTTTAAACTTTGTAGATTATTTTTATCAATAGATATTTGTTTTTTTATAATAGCACTATTTTCTTTAGTTAAATAGTAATATGTATCCATGCTTTTTCCTCCTTTAAAATTATTTAACATAATTATATTATTAAGAAATATGAAATGCAACATTATTTCTTTAATAACAGATAAAAAAATGAGCAGTTTTACTCATTTTCTATAGTTAATAGGATCATATCCAAAGTTTAGTTCTAATATTTTCATACAATCACTTGCATAATTAGCACATAAACCTATACCATTATAATTAGCATAACCGTTAGTCCAGCCACTATATGCTTTAAACAATTCATTATAATCGTTATCTTCTATATTTCTATATATATTTTTTATGTTACTTAGGCAATATGCAATATTTTCAATAAAGCTATATGGATCTTTAAGTATATCTTTTTTATTTATTGTTTGTTTTATTATTTGTAATGGTTGTTCTTTATTAACAACTTGAGTCAGACTATAGTGCATTTTAATTGAGTCAAATTCTTCACTCTTTTCAAGATCTTCTAACGTTTTATATAGAATTGTCATAATAAGTTCTTGGTCAACATTATATTTCTCGCTACATTCAAATATATAATACTTATAATATTTTAATATTTCTTCTTTTTCATCTATATATACATCTTCTTGTATTTTAGTTTCTTCTTTAGAACATTCTATTTCTTGAACAGCATCATTCATAATAATTTGATTATTTTCTACAGTTTTTTCTTCTGATTGTGAATAGTTACTTTTTGAGTCACTTTTTGAAGGTTCACTACTAGTTGCTACTAGATCACTTACTCCTGATAAATAGTTTATAGGCTCTACTATTCCATCATCTTTTCTCTCTTTAATCTTAAAATTATTATAATTTATAGCTACTCTTTTACTTTTTCTATTATTAATAACTTCTATTATTTTAGAAGCAACTTCTACTAATCTGGCATTTATTTCACTAATATTCTTTAATAGTTCATCTTTAGCTTTCTTTAAATTATTTATGTATTCTTGCGGTTTTGTAGTGTAGTAATTTGCTACTGACTTTTGAACAGCCATTTTTCTACTTTGAAGTGTTCTTTCACGTTTGTAAAGATTTTCTAGTTTTGGTTCTAGTGTTGCTGCTATAGTATATGGGATAGCAAATTTTTCATCTATTATTTCCTTTTTACCATTTATATCAATCTCTAGTTTATTTTCAATAGGTTGCAATTTTATTGATTCTAAAATATCTCTACAATAATTTAATTTTCCTTTAATATCTATTATAGCTTCATAATAATCTAAAGAGAAATAACAACCATCAATAAACATAAGTTTTTTTTGTTCAGATATTATTTTTTCTCTTGCTTTTTTCTTTTTTAGTTCTATAACATTTTTATAGCAAGATTTAAAAAGACGTTCATAATCTCCATTAATTACATATTTTTCCATTCCTAATATTATTTCTTTTTTATTAATTATTGGCTCTTTTGATATAAGAGCAGCTAATTTTTCATAATATTCAATTTTTAAATTATCTGGTAATTCTTTTACTTTTTTCCAATTATCATATTCTTTTTTTATACATAATTTATTATACTTTATTAGATATGAATTTAGTTCCTCCTTATATTCTTCATTTTTTGTTATTTCATATTTTTCCTTTAATACTTCAATAATTTGTTCTATTACATTTAATAAATCTGCAATATTATTTTTGTTTTGCTCCATATATATCCCCCTTTTATGTTTTGCTAATCTCTATCCTTTTTTATATTAAGCAAAGATTGTCCAACATTTGAGGCATATTATATCAAATTTTCAAAATTTGTCAAGTCTTTTTGGTTACTATTGTAATCATTTTATGATAATGTCAGTATATATCATTTTCTAAAAATGTCAGTAAATAGTATAATATACTCCTTAAGAAAGGAGTAATCAAATATGAATAATGAAAGGATTACATTAACAATGAAAGAACAAAAAATTAATGATGTTTTAGTAAAATTAATTGCAAAGGAAATCAATATATCAGATGCTTCTAGATTAACTGGTTTATCTGAAAGACAAATCTATAGAAAGAAAAAATCATATAAAGAACTTGGTATTCAAAGTATTCCTCATAAAAATAAAAATAAGCCTACTGGTAGAGGTTACACTAAGGAACTAAAAGATACCATTTTAAATCTCTATAATCAAGAATATTCTGGTTGGAATTTCTATCATTTTAACGATACTTTACAAGATTTTCATAATATAAATGTTTCTGATACTTTTATTTATAATCTATTTACATCTAATGGCATCTCTTCTCCCCATAAATATAAATCTAGAAAGAAAGCCCATCCCCCAAGACAAAGACGTGAATATGCTGGTGAATTAATTCAAGTTGATGCTTCTAAGCATAAATGGTTCTATGGTGATGATACTTATTATTATCTACATGGTGGTATTGATGATTCTACTGGTACTGTTACTTCTTGCTTCTTTGCTCGACAAGAAACTATATATGGATATCAAATGATTATGAAACAAACTCTTCAAAACTTTGGTATACCAGAGTGCCTTTATACTGACTATAGAACTGTTTTTAAATCTACTAAAAGGTCCCTTACTTTAGATGAAGAACTTCAAGGTAAACAAATTAAAAATACCAGATTTGCTAATATGTTAGAACATATTGGTACTGGTATTATCTCAACTATAAATCCTCGTGCAAAAGGTAGAATTGAAAGACTTTGGCGCACTTTTCAAGACCGTTTATATAATGAACTTAAAAAGAAAAACATCAATAATATTGAAGAGGCAAATCATTATTTAAACGACATATTTATCCCAAAATACAACGCAAGATTCGCTCTTCCTATTGATGATACCAAAAATCATTTTATCTGTCTAGATAGAGATTTTGATTATAATAAAGAACTTGCTATTTGGAGTGAACATAAGGTTTTTAATAATTCTTATTTACAATATGATAATTCTTACCATATTATCTTAGAAAATTATAAAAAAGCATACTTACCAACTAGCAAATGTGTTAAAGTATATACCTTTTTAGATGGCTCTGAGCATATTTTATTTAATGATAAATGGTATGATTTGCTCTCTGTTAAAGATTTTAAACTTAATGTTAATAATAAAAATAAGACTTCACAAAAAATATCAACAAATGTGATTAATTCATCTAAAGCCCTTAGGCCTTCCAATTCACCTTGGAAGAAAGGACTTCCTCCAACAACAAGCAATAAATGCATGTATTATTCGCTTGAGCATGGGTGCTAGTCAAGAGCACTTTAGTGTTCATCTCGACTCTTGACTAGCTTTGTAGTGATATAATATTTCTACTTCAAAAGTTACTCTTTTGAAGTTAGTAGTCTATTATCTCCTACTGTCATTTTCTCAAAATGATTTTACTGACATTTTCAAAAAAATTTGACAGTACCTAAATTTTAACTAGCCTTGCCTTATCATTATTATCTTTATATATTCGCGCTTCATCAATAAAACTATTCATTATTTTTCTAGCACTTTCATCATACTCAATCATTTTTTCAGGATGCCATTGAACACCTAAAACAAATCTTTTTTCTCTAATTTCAAGTGCCTCAATAACATCATCCTCAGCCCTTGCGACAACATCAAATAATTGATTTTCAAAAGCCTGCATTTTATGATAACTATTTACTTCGATTTCAGTTTTATCTAAAATTTTATATAAAAGAGAATTCTTCTCAATTGTTACCTTATGACAGTATTTTTTCTCTAAATCACAATGTACTATATTTGAATTTATTTTTTCAATTTTAAAATCTTTTTTGTAATTAGACATAATTTGCATACCTAAGCATACTCCAAGAATTGGCATATCTTTTTTTAGAGCCAAATCTAAAACAAATAAATCATATTTTGAATACTTTATTCCGCCAGGCAAGAAAAGAGCATCGCACATATTTAACCAATAATTAATACTTTCTGAGTCACTATCACTAATTTCAGAAAAATCATGCCACTTTGTTTTAAAATAATCTATATCCTTAGGAGGGCACAAAAGTAAGGGTTCACCGCCAGATCTTATAATAGCCTGTCTAACACCATCATAAACATATTGAACTGAACGATTATCATCAAGTTCATCAGAACGCATCATAATTCCAATAATAGGTTTTTTCATTAAAATTGCACCCTTTCAAAAATATAGCCTTCCACTTCTTCTAAACTTAAAGTTATTTGCTCCATAGTATCACGATCTCTAATTGTAACAGTACTATTATTCAATGTATTATCATCTATTGTAATAGCAAATGGAGTTCCTATTGCATCACTTCTTCTATAACGTTTTCCAATACTACCTGTTTCATCATAACTAGCCATAAACTTTTTAGATAATTTTTTATAAATTTCCAAAGCTTTTTCACTATGATACTTTTTATTAAGTGGTAATACTGCTACTTTATACGGAGCTAAAAAAGGTATAAATTTCATAACTTCTCTAGTCTCCCCATTATCTAGTTTTTCTTCAATATAAGCATTATCTAAAATTGCTAAAGTTAACCTATCACAACCAATAGTTGATTCTATTATATATGGAATATATTTTTCATTTGTTTCGGCATCTAAATAATGCTGTGCTGTTTTAGAATATTCTTCATGACGAGATAAATCATAATCAGTACGATTATGAGTACCATTAACTTCACCCCAACCAAAACTAAATTTATATTCTATATCACAAGCCTCTTTAGCATAATGAGCTAGTTTTTCATGATCATGATATCTAAGTTTATCATCAGGAAGACCTAAATCGTTAAAGTATCTTTTAGCATAAGATTTAAAATAATGATAAAGTTCGCTATCCATTCCCTCTTTACAAAATGTCTGATATTCCATTTGTTCAAATTCTATTGTTCTAAATGTAAAGTTTCCAGGTGTTATCTCATTTCTAAAAGCTTTTCCTATTTGAGCAATACTAAATGGCAACTTAGCACGCATTGTCCTTTGTACATTTAAGAAATTAACATACTCTCCTTGAGCATTTTCGGGCCTTAAATATACCTTGTTTTTCCCGTCTTCAGTTACACCTCTATGAGTTTCAAACATCAAATTAAATTGTCTAATATCTGTAAAATTACTTTTACCACAATTAGGACAAGGTACTTTATTTTCTTTTATATAAGAAAGCATCTCCTCCTGAGTCATACCATCAGCATTAGCTTTTTCATCAAAGTCATCAATTAAATTATCTGCACGATGTCTTACTTTACATTCCCTACAATCTATTAAGGGATCAGAAAAACTTGTTACATGGCCACTAGCTTCCCATACTTTAGGATGCATAAGTATTGCAGCATCTACTTCGTAAGCATTTGGCCTTTCTTGAACAAATCTTTTTCTCCAAGAATCTTTTATATTATTTTTAAGTCGAGCCCCAAGTGGACCATAATCCCAAGTATTAGCAAGACCTCCATATATCTCACTTCCTTGAAAGATAAATCCATACTGTTTACAATAGGCTACTAATTTTTCCATAGTTAATTTTTCCATTTTATTTCCTCCATAACATAAAAAGATTCTAATAGATATCTAAGGACGAGTATTCCCCGCGGTTCCACCTTAGTTATTCTAAAAGAATCTCTCTTTACTATATAGCTAGAAGTTTCCAAGCTTCATCATCGCTTTTCATAATTTATTATACTATATGATATTTCAGTTTGCAATAAGCATAATAAATTTTTATACTACAAAATAGAAGCTATTTTTTATAACTTCTATTATCATCAACTAGAACCGCAATATGTTTACTTGAAAGCTTTTCATTTAATTCTATACTTAATTCATTCCAAGCACTATCTACCATTTCTTTACCATAAGCTTCTTCTAACAACGTACGATAATTAGACAAATCTTTCTCTAAATTGTACTTATTATCCATATATTGTGAAATTGAATAATTATCATTAAGAGAATTGATCTCTATTCTAAATTCCTCATTTAAATTTTGAAGTTTTTGATAGTAGTCATTTAAACTTATATTATAATATTTTTCATATTTTTCTCTAAGTGTTCTCTTTAGAATAGAAACAAATCTTGGATATGAACTATAATTTTTCTCAATATTTTCATACTCGTTACGATATTCATTTATCATGTATTTTTCTTCTAACTCACTAACCTGCTCACTATAATAACGTGTTACATCATTTTTAATATTTTCAAATTCTAATATATTATATTGCTTATCTAAATTATTAACTCTAGTTAGATAATCTAACATGGCACCTCTTACTTCTTCTGTACATTCACTATATTTATCGTCAATGCTAGGTAAGCTATTATATTCTAAATTACTTTCTTCTACTATGTTATCACTAGTACTTAAAGGTTTATCATCAAACAAAATACCAGCTATACCAGAATAATTACCTAGTCTTTTATCATTGCCACTAAATCTTACTATCATCTTATGTTTATTATGCTTATCCTTTAAAAGACCAGGATTTACTAAACTATACTTTCTTTTTTGTCCACTAAATGCCTGTCTATCCACAAACTGCAAATTTTGTAGATCAAAAGGACTAATATTATAACGAACTCTTTTATCAGTTGAACTAGGTAAATCAACATTTTTATCCTTATTTAGAACATTATCTAAACATTTTTCACTATCACTTACATTAGTATCAGTTTGAACTAAAGAATTATTCTGCCTTTTTGTTTTTTTGATAATCCATAATTGAAAACATTCAGACCTTAACATCTTTTTTCTATTAATCCAACTCCACTTTTCTAGTTTTTCTCTAACAACACTAGATAATTTTTCTTGGCTCTCATTTAAAATATTTATATAACTTTCTTGTTCTCTTAATAACTCATCTAAAATCTCTGATGACCCAAAGCATTTATCAATTGCAACTTTACCTATTTTATAATTTTCAATATTTTCTTCAATAATATCCCTTAGATTATAATATTCTTTTAAAGCTAAATTATATTGCTCTTTGACCTCCATTTTCTTCATTCTTTTCTTCTTACTTAAAGCAAATAAAGGTCTTTTTGCTCCATATTTCTTTTTATTATTTTTTCTTTTTTCTAGCTTTTCTTTTACAATATTAAATAGTCTTTTCATATTCCTTCCCCCTCTTTAATGAGCATATTATAGCACAGATCATATAAAAAAGCAAGAAAAATAAATTTTTTTATAAATATGATTATTACTAATATAATAACAAATAATAA
>CATKYP010000006.1 GCA_949840855.1 uncultured Bacilli bacterium
TAACAAAGTAAATGAATATATAGATATTTATGATAAAGACGAAAATTTACTTGGTTATTGTGAAAAAGACAAAGCTCACAAATTAGGTTATTGGCACAAAGTGTTTGGCTGCTTAATTTATAATAGTAAAACTCATAAAGTATTTATGCAACTAAAAAATCCAAACCACAATAAAATCAATAAGAAACCACTTTTAGAAATTACTGCAGGAGGACATCTTATTTCTGGAGAAACATTGCAAAATGGGGTTAGAGAAATAAAAGAAGAAACAGGTTTTAGTGTAGAATATGAAGATTTGATTTTTTTAGAAAAAAGAAAATGTAACAAAGTTGTTTCAAAAGATTATAAAATTAAGGAGTTCCAGTATTATTATAGTTTAGACTTGAATATCCAAGTAAATGAATTTACTAATTTTGATACATCAGAGGTCATATCATTCGTAGAATTTGATATAAGTGATTTGATTAAATTATTAAATCATAAGGTAAAAAGTATAAAAGGAAAAAATTCAGAAGAAAATGATATAGTAATTACCATAAATGATTTAGATCAAGCATATATAAAAAATGGATTATATATAACACTACTCACAAAACTAAATTTGAAAAGGGGTAAAGGAATTATGCAAAGAAAAATTAGAAAACTTTATCGTACAACAAATCATCAAAAGAAAAGAAAACCAGAAGAATTCTATTTTGATGAAGGTAAAGTATGTAATTCAAAAGATTATAAAAAAGATAATATTAAATATTCAGTACAATTAGTTAATACTGATAGAAATACTGATAATTATATTGTAAGTTTACTAGCAATTATCAATCATAAATCTATTCCACAATTATTGAAAAAAGAATTTAGCAGTAAAAGGGGAACAAGCAAATATTTTAATGAGATATGTGAATTGGTCGAAAACAATACAAATCAAGATATAATCAATAAATGTTATGAGGATAAATTTTTGAATATGGGTAAAGTTAGCTTTTTCAGTAGATTATTCTAATACTAATACTGGAAGAAATATTCCAATATTTTTACCTATAAATATGACTATATTTTGGTTGTTGTCATTCCAAAAATACCATGTTAAAATGTTATTAATAGGACTTTTCATCAAATGAAGTCTTATTTTTTTACCTTTGTGTATGCAAAAATGCAATCTCATATGCAAAAATGCTTGACATTTTTTGGAAAAGTTGTATTATATACTACAATTATTTATATTATCTTTTAATATAAATTATGTAGTAATTAGCAGTTTTGGGGTTCTGGTAATGCTTTCAAATTTATATCTTTCAACATCAAGAGAAAATTACTAGAACATAGTGTTTTCTCTTTTTTGAAGAGATTAGAGGGGGATAAATATGAAAGCACTTATTTCAAAGAAGTATCTAGATAACTTTGATATGAAAGTTTTAAGTAAAGCAGTTTTTGAATTATTTGATGATTATAATTTCATATGTAGTTTGGTTAAAGAACATATGATAGAAGGTACAAGTACTATAAATAATAGTAAAAGCAAATTCAATAATTCAAGTGAAGAATTGAAATCGGTTTTAAAAAGAGAATCTTATGTCAAGTATTTAAAAGAGTTTGAAAGAAAAATAGATAATCTTAAAACTACCTTTACTGATGATGAATTAAAGGTATTTCAATATAGTATTGAAGATAGAGAAACTGATAAAGAACTTTGTGATCGAGTTAGAAAAACATACAAAACTTATTTTGTAATTAAAAAGAGTTGCTATGTTAAGGTTGCTTTGAAATTTAATCTTTTGTCAGAAACTGTTGATGAAACTTTGGAAAGAACTTTTGTGGCTGTTGCATAGGCAAAATTAAGTAAAAACATAAAACAACATGAAAAAAGTACAATATGACATGAATTAAACATATGATTCTATTGAATTGAATTTGTCAAGTGCTATAATATGGTAAAATGAAAAAATTATGCGAGGAGGGAAACCTTCTTTTTTTAATTCTTTCATTTTGTAGAGAAGAATCATTTTGGAAATCTTCTCTTTTTTTATGGGAGGAATGGTTTGATATGATTATTGAAAATGATGTAAAAAGCGAAGAGTATATTGATGAATTTATTTTAAGTCCAGAAGAATTAAAAGAGTTTGACATGGAAGCAACTTTTAATAATGTTCTTGAAAGAATAAGAAAATTAAAAAAAGCAAGAAATGTCTTTATAAATGGGTATCATTTAAGATTAACTCCAGATTATCAGCCAAGATTAGAAGCATTTACTAATAATGTATCTGATAAGGTGGGTAATGCAGTGGAATATAAGTTAGATTCTGAACAAGAATATAATGAGTTCAATTATCATTTAAGTAAATTATATGAAACAATGTCAAAGATAGAAATTGCTTATATCAATGATTGCTTATTATGTAATAGATCAGAAAACTCTGTGAAAGAAAAATTTAATGCTACTAGAAAGACATTTGAAGATGCAAAGAATAGTAGTATTGCACGATTTGCCTTAGCTTTTAATATCATTGAATATAAATAAATATTTTACCATTTCTCCTTAATGGAAGGAGGAAAACATGAAAACTATTTTAAAAATCCCATAAATTTAAAAAAATTGCAAAAAAAATCTTGCAAAATTTCTTTTTTTAAGTGATAAATATATAAAGAGATAAACTCATTATTTGCTTATTTAAACACCATATAAGCGAGTTTATGATAGGAGTTGATGAGTAATGAGAGAGAAAAAGAAAGTACCTTTAAAATCTATATTTTTAGGTGTAATTATATTATTAGTTATTGGTGTTAGTACTTATTATGTAACACAACATAGTTCGTTTAAAGATAAAACAAAAGAAGAAAATAAAAAGACATTGAATGTAGATAAGCAACAAGAAAGTAAATCAAATGATGATAAGAAAGATGAAGAATCAAAAGTAGAAGAAAAGGGAGAAGAAAGTATCAATAAAGATAATGAATCTAAAGTTGATAACACTCCAAAAACAGATAATAATAGTTCTTCAAATCAAAGTTCTAACAATGTAATAAATAACTCTAATAATAAAAATACCAATAATCAAAATAATAATAAAACAGAAACTGTTCCTAAAAAGGAAACGCCAGTACAAGAACCACCAAAAAAAGAAGAACCACAACCAGTAGTACCTAGTTGTACTCCTAAAAAATTTGATATGAGTTTTGTACGAGCAGATTTTTCTTCTTTTGGAGAATGCACTCAAATGGGAGATAAATATAAAGCAGCAGGATATGGATACTTTTGTGATAACTACCAAGATGACTGTGGAACAACTTATTATATGCTTACTATATATGAACGAAATACTGGAAAAGAGTATGATTTTCATACAATACAATTACCTTAATTGGTAATTTTTTTATGCAATAAAGTAAAGGAGGAAAAGATATATGAAGAAAAAATTAAAATTTTTATTAGCAATATTTGGACTATTAGCATTATTTCCAAGTATCAATGTAAATGCTCAAACATATCAAGAATCATTTGATGATAAATATATGTGGATTCCTAGTACATGGGTAAATAAAACAAAAGGTGGAAATACCAAGTATCAACAATTAACAATGATTACAAGAAAAAGTGATAATCAATTTGTTTACTGTATTGAACCAGGTACTCCACTTGATAGCAATCAAATTTATACAGGTCAAGATTATGACCAAGCATATGTAGCAAACATGACACAATCACAATGGCGAAGAATACAGTTATTAGCATATTATGGATATGGGTACAGTGATGCAGAAGTAAATCATAGTGATTTAAAATGGTATTCAGTAACACAATTCATGATTTGGCAAACAGTTCCAAGTGGTTATGATATTTATTTTACTGATTCATTAAATGGAAATCGAATTAGTAAATATACAAGTGAAATGGCAGAGATGGAGGCATTATTAAGTAAACATTATGCAACACCAGACTTTGGAGCAAGTAATTTTGAAACAGTAATTGGTCAAACATTAAAATTGACTGATAGAAGTGGTGTATTATCAAAATATGAGGTATCATCTAATTCTTTTATTTCTTCAAGTAAAAATGGTAATGATTTATATTTAACTGCTAATGCAGTAGGTAATACTAATATTTCTTTAACAAAACGAGATGTGAAATATTCACATTCTGCAATAGTATATGTAAAACCAAACACTCAAAACATTGTTCAAGTAGGCAGTTATGATCCAATAGATACAAATATAAACATAAATATTTTAGGTGGTAAAATTACTGCAGAAAAACTAGATAGTAAAACATTAAGTTATAAACCTTTGGGAGACGCCAAGTTGACAGGTGCAGTCTATGGGGTATATAATGAACAAGATGTTAGAGTTGGTCAAGTAACAATTGGAGAGAATAGTACAGGTACAAGTGATTACTTACCAAGTTTAGGTCGCTTTTATCTTCGAGAAGAAATTAGTGGAAAGGGCTATCAACTTGATGAGTCTATGCACTGGTTCGAGCTCACAAAAGATAATTTATATCCAATATTAAAAGTTTTTGAAGATGTCATTGAAGTTGATGTTGAATTATATAAAGTTTTTGCTAATGGACAAACTGGTATTTTAACAGGAGAAAAAAATGTTGAATTTGAGTTTTATTTAATTTCAACAGGAGAACTTTATACAACAGGAACGACAAATGATAAAGGGAAATTAAAAGTTACACTTCCATATGGGAAATGGAGAGTTCATCAAAAAAATTCAACTTTAAATCATGAAAAGGTAGATGACTTTGAAATAACAGTGAATGAAGATACTGAAAATCCATATTATCAACTACTTTCAAATGCACTTATAACTGCAAAATTAAAAGTTTTAAAAATTGATAAAGATTCCCAAAAAGTCATTATTCGTGAAGGATTAAAATTTAAAATTAAGAATTTAGATACAAATGAATATGTAAAACAAACAATTACATATCCAACTGCTCAAACTCTTGATACTTTTGAAATGGATAAAAATGGTGTTATTATTACTCCATATCCATTATCTAGTGGTCGCTATCAATTAGAAGAGGTAGAAAATCAAAAAATAGATGGATACTTATGGAATGATGAACCTTTAATTTTTGAAATAGGAGAAAATAGTAATTTTATAGAAGATGAACAATATGGCACTCTTTTAGAAGTTAAGTTCGCAAACGAGCAAGTTAAAGGAGAGTTAAATGTAAATAAGGTTGGAGAAAAAGTAGTTATTGGAGATGGTTCATTTAAGTATGAAGAAATCAAACTTGATGGAGTACATTATGAACTTTATGCTGATGAAGATATATACTCTCAAGATGGAACTCTTATTTACAAAAAGAATGAATTAGTTAAAGATTTTTATACTAAAGATGGCTTCTATAA
Source organism: uncultured Bacilli bacterium (assembly GCA_949840855.1). Taxonomy (GTDB): domain Bacteria; phylum Bacillota_I; class Bacilli_A; order RF39; family UBA660; genus UBA2730. Next base: position 5,358 of record CATKYP010000006.1, read on the forward strand.
AGTAACTGATTTATATCTTGGAAAATATCGTCTAAAAGAAAAGGCAACTGTGGGAAACCATGTTATTGATGAATCAAGTTATTGCTTTGAATTAAAGTATGAGGATCAATATACTAAAACAGTTACATATACATTAAATCTTAAAAATTACTTAAAAAAATCAGACTTTGAATTTACAAAAACTGATGTAGCAGGAAATCCTCTTCCAAATACCACTATTACTATTTATACAAATAATAGTGATAATGAAGAAGAAAGAGAACTTATTTTTAAAGGTAAGACTGATTCATCAGGAAAAATAGTTATTAAGGGATTATTTGTTTCAAAATTTGTGCTTTTTGAATCGGAGGCACCAGAGGGATTTATCCTTAATGAGGAACCTATGGAATTTGAGGTTAAGGAAGATGGAGAAATTATAAAATCCACTATGATAAATGAAAAAATTAAATCTACAATTAAAATCCATAAAGTTGATGAGAATGGTAATCCATTAGAGGGAGTTTTAATTGGTATTTTTGATTTAAATAATAATCTTTTAGGAAAGTATTATACAAATGCAGATGGAGATATCGAGTTTGTAAGTGAATATGGAAAATTCTTCTATCAAGAATTAGAAACAGTAGAGGGATTTACTTTAAATGATGAGAAAGTATATTTTACTGTAACTGAAAATGGTGCAATCATTGAATCAACTCTTATCAACTATTCAGTTCCAAATACAGGTATTGATGGTTGTGACCTATCATACCTATTAGGAGGACTTGCAGTTTTAAGTGGTGTTTGTTTAATTATTTATGGAAAAAAGAAAAAACAAAAATAAGAATATGAGTCAATATTTAATTATTGGCTCTTTTTTTCTCTTTATAGGTTTAGGTGTTATAGGTTTAAAACTTTATAACAACTATTTTACTCATATAAAAGAAGAAAATGCTATTGAAGATTTTTTTGAAATTAAACAAGAAGATACTAAAAATGTAATTGTAGATGAGGTTCAAGAAACAAAAGAAGAACCTAAAAAAGAATCTACTTATAATTACATAGCAGTTTTAGAAATACCTCGTATTCACTTGAAACGAGGACTAGTAGCAATCAATGACAAAAGTAATAATGTAAATAAAAATATTGAAATTATAAAAGGTTCAGATATGCCTGATGTTGCTAATGGTAATTTCATTTTGGCAGGACATAGTGGATATAGTAATATTTCTTATTTTAAAAATCTTAATAAAATGGAATTAAATGATTTATTATAATGGAGAAAAATTTAATTATAAAATTACAAATATTTACGATGTGGAAAAAACTGGACAAGTTAGCATTAGTAAAAATAATAATGCAAATACTTTAACACTCATTACTTGCAGACATAATACAAATAAACAAATTGTCATTATTGCAGAATTAACGAACAGGGAGGTATATTAAATGCATTTTACAAATGGTGGCATGGGAAACTGTGTCCTTTTAAAAGAAGATGGTGTATTGTACTCTCTAATTTATGCTTATGAAAGTGGGCAATTTATAATTGCTTCTGATCTAAATAAAGAAACTGGAAATTGGGGTGGAGGCAGTTATTTTGGAAAAGATTTAGATGAAGCTTTAGAGTGCTTTAATAAACGAATCCAAGAAAGAATACAAGATGAACAGGAGAGATAATGCTTTATGATTGGAACATATACATCATTTAAAAAGAAAACAAATATTTCATCAAGAAATCATAAAATGGAGCAAATTGCAAATTATCACTTGATGAATAATTATGACTATAAGTTATATGTGGATACTGTTAAGAAAAATGTTGATACAGAATCACGAATAGAATTAAAAAAATTAAAAGAAGATATTGAGAGTGGAATTATAGACAAAGTAATAGTAAATTCAATTTCTGATATAAGTAGAAATTATAATTTTACAGTAGAGTTCATGAAATTTTTAAAAGAACATGACTGTGAATTAGAATGTATAAAAGAAGGAAAACTTTGTTTAGATGACTATGATCGAATTATCTTTAACGAACCAAAAAAATTAGAGGAGGAGAATGTAAGATGAATAATGAAAAAGAAGTTAGAAATTCAGTAAATAAATTTGAATTAGAAGGGAATATTGGTAGCATTAGAGATGTGTATGAAAATCAAAATGGTAAAAAAACATTAAGATTTGATATAGCACAAAATAATAATGGAAATACTCAATTTGTTCCTATTGTAATAAAAGGAGAATTAGTAAATGCTTATGCAGATGAAATCGAAAAAGGAAATTGGATAACTGTAAAAGGTATTATTACAACATATCCTAAAGAAATTGAAAAGAATGGTAAAACATACAAAGATAAAGCAATTGAAATTTTAGGATTTGAGATTATTGATAGAACCAATAATAAAATTTATTCAGCTGATGGACAAGTTCAAGAAATATCTAATAATAAAGATGAACAGGAAAGATAATTATGAACAATTATAACTATGAAATTCTTAATTATTGGAATGATCAAGATGATTTATATATTGATTATATAGTAACTAATAATAAGGATAATTCGCAAGTTCATACAGTTGGATATAGTAATACATCAGACATTGGATGCGATTATAGTAGTGCATCATCAGATGAAATCAAAGAGTGTTTGTTATTGCTTTTAAAACAAAATGATGGTTTAGAATTTTCTTTACCAAAGGTAAGTGAATTAAGTCCACTTTTAACATATGTTTATGACTTTGTATGTGAGAGTGAATCAAATATGTGTCATATTGATTATAATGACTGGGAAGAACTGAAAGATGAAGATGATTTTAGAGAAGAGGATATAAATGCTCTTAAAAATGAAATTAAGAAATATTATTTAGATGATTATATTAAAGTGGATGATGGAGAATACAAAATATGTGGCTTTGGTGGATTACAATGTTGCTTTAATGATAATAGAGAAAGGAATGATGGGCATGAAAGATAAATTAGTAAAAGGTCAAGCATTTATTGGTATAGATGATAATAAATATTACTTTTTAGGTTTGGATTATGATGACCAAATACTTTTTACCAGTTTGGATTTATGGACAGACATAGAACAAAAATATATGGAAAAAAGTAATTTGTTTATTAAAGAGATATTAGATGAGAAATCTGAACTTATAGAAAACAGTACATGGTACTATCAATCTATAAAAGAATTAGAAAATGCTACTACTGAAGAAAAAATTAAAAGATGCTTGGACATTATACAAAATTCTAATAATAGTGATTTAGAGTTAAGACCAACTGATGTTGGACCACTTGTAAGAGGTCAAGCATATAGTAAAGAATTTAATCAATATTATGAAGTTATCGGCTTTATCGTTGATAATGATATTTATGTTGATAATTCCTTAAAAGCAAAACAAAAAGGTTTTTTTGCAATTTATCATTCTAACTGTGAGAATAGTGTTCCATTAATTTTTGAAAGGAATTTTAGTGATAGAGATAATTCCTTTGATGGCAAATTTTATCTTGCAGGTAATGATGATAAAGTTGATATAAAAGAAGTCATTATGAATAAAGACTTAATTGATTCTGCTATGAGTAATGACTTAAAAAATAGATTAGAAAATAAATACAAGAAAGAAATGTCTAAATAAAAAAGAATTGTTGTATGTTCTTTGAAAACTTGATTGATAGCTACACTTAATACAGTGTAGTTTTTTCATTTTTTGAAGGACAAGTGTTGCTCATTGGAACTGTGTAGTTATTGATCATTTTTTGATTAGTAATTGCACAGTTCTTTTTTTTTGGCATTTTTTAGTCAAAAGAAAGGGTGATACAATGAAAGGTTTATTAAATGTTTTAGCAATTCAACAACTAGAAGGTGGTACATATACTGTTGATACCATCTTAAAAGTTATTAAGCAAATTACTGATTGGGCATTAGCAGTAGGTATTTCACTTGCAGGTGTTGCTTTAGTAATCAGTTTTATCATGTATGCAGTTGTTGATGTTGACCAAAAACCAAGAGTTAAAACAAGAATTACACAAACATTATTAGGAATTTTTGGTATTATTTTAGCAATTTCATTAGTCAATATAATCATTAGATTGTTTACTTAGGTGGTTCTTATGATGTTAAAAGTATTTGATTTATTAAGAACGCTAGGTTGGTATTTGGTAAGTTTTATATATGATTTGATAGATGCACTTTTATCCATTATAAAAAAATTAAATGCTTTTGATATAATCAATTCTATTTCTGATAATCAAGCATTTAGAAATTTTTATACTGGAGCAATGGCAATAGCAGTAACTGTGTTTGCCTTATTTATTATATGGAAATTTGTCAATAAACTTTTAGATCCAGATGAAGAAACAACTTTTAAAATAATTATTATGGAAATAGTAAAATGTGGTTCGCTTATTATGCTTTCCACATTTCTATTTGTCCAAGTTTCTAACTTTTCCATATCACTTTCAAATTATACTGGAAGTATTTTTGAAAGTAGTAATAATGCAACAATCAGTAACACCATGTTAACAATGTTTATCTCTTATAAAGATAGTTATAAGAATAGTGATAAGTTTGATGAATCTAAAAGCATTGCAGATGTAGTAAAGGATGGCTCATTTGATAATGATGAGTTATATCTATCAAAATATGTAACAAAAGCAAAAATTATTTTTGCAGATGAAAAAGATTATAAATATGAAATCAATTGGCTAATGGCAGTATTTTGTGGAGGATTTTTCCTCTATAGTTTGTTTTTTGCAGGTATTATGTTAGGCAGAAGGCAAATTGAATTTTTATTCTTATTTTCTATTGCTCCTATTGTTTTTGCAACTAGTATTTGTAATAAGCAAAGAAGAGGAGCAGTTATTGAACAACTAGTATCATTAGCACTCCAAAGTGCAGTAGTTATGCTTGTTGTTACATTAAGTGTAATGGTTATGCAACAAGTAAATGATACAACATTTTTTACTAATTCATTTATGAATATTACTACAAAAACTTTACTTTATCTAGGATGTGCAACATTTATCATGACAGGAAGTCAAGTTATCAACAGATTTATTGGCTCAAATGTAAGTGCAGCAAGTGGAAGAGAACAGTTAATGTCTTTAATGGGTTATGGAAAAATGGCAGGTATTGGAGCAACTGTTGGAGCAGGAGCTGCAATTGGTGGAGGTTTACTTGCAACTGGAGCAGGAATTAAGGCAGGAAAAGCAGTAGGTTCAGATGCTTTATCACGAGTTGGTATGGCATTAGGAATGGCAGGAACTCCAGATTCTTCAAGTGGTGGAACTCCGACAAGAGCTCAAAAAATAGCAAAAGCAATGGGCACTAAAATGTGGATGGCAGGTCAAAAAATGCAAAGTAAAAGTGATTCCAATAAGTTTAGTGCCAGTGATGCAATGATGAATTTTGGTGCTAGTAGTTTAAATGGTGCAGTTAGAAAAGTAATGCCTAGAGCAAGTTATAATGCTTCTTATTATAGGCGAAGAAAAAATATGATTTAGGAGGTGTAAGTTTGTATATAACATTAAAATCAATTAAAAGAAATTTAGGCTTTAAAGGTATAGAAATAGCAGATATTTTTATTGCATTTCCTATAATTGTACTTTTCATCATTTTATTTTGTTTTACATCATTTAAAATACCATCATTAATTTTTTTACTTGTTGGTATTTTTTGCTTATTACCAATAAATGTAAGTAAAAAAAATAGAATGTATAAAGTTTTAGGATTAATGTTTCAGTTTATTTCTAGACAAAAAATATTTATATATCAAAATATAGGAAAGGAGAATGATTTCGTTGAAAAAGAAAATTAGTAAAGAAGAAAAAAGAAAAGTAAAAGAGAAAAAAATTATTTCTTCCTTTGTTAAGAAAAAAGAAAAGAAAAAGCAACCATATTTATCTAAAAAAATGTTAAAAAATAAATATAGAAATTCTCAAACTTTCACAAATGCAGATACAGTATCAGATGATGGTATGATTAAACTTAAAACTGGAGAATACGCTAGAGTTTATTCAGTAGATGCAATAGATTTATCTTTAACATCAAATACGCAAAAGAAGAACTTTTTTAATCAATTAAAGTTTTTATATCAATTGAGAGATTTGAATTTGCGTATTTATAAATTAGATGATATGATTGATTTGAATGCGAATAAAGACTATTATAATAAACTCATTGAAGAATTTATCAATGATGAAAATAAAGTTACTTTCTTAAAAGAAAGATGCGAAAGATTAGATATTTTAGAAAGAGAACATCTAACTACAACAAGTAGATATTATTTTGTAATCATTAGTGATAATGATAAAGCACTTGAACATATTTCTGAAGAGGTAGAAATTCAATGCTACAATATGACACCAAGATTAAATATTCAAAAAATTACAAATAAATTAGAAATATATCAGTTTTTAGTTAACTTGTACTTAACAAACGCAAGTATAGAACAAATCATGTGGAGTGATCTAGTAGAACTAGTTGCTCCTTTTTTTGTTAATGAAAATATGAATTATTTAAAAGTAGATGAGGAAGAGGTACAAGTTGTAACCATTAAAAAAATCCCACCATTTATTGATGAACTATTTTTTGAAGAATTATTTAATGTTCCAGATACAAGAAGTTGTATTCATATAAAAGATACAATACCAACTGAAGAACTTATTAGAAGATTAGATAGTAATTATGAATTTTTAATCTCTGAAAGAAGTACCACAAGAAAGTTATCTGATGCAACGCAAATGGATACTGAAAGAGAAAACTTTCAGGCACTCATGACTCAAATTAAAAATGGGGATGAGAAAATAAAAGAAGTAGATTTAATCATTGTAATAAATGGAAATAAAAGACAAAGAGAAGATAAAATAAAGGAATTAAAGAAGATAGCAGATGTTTATCAAATTAAATTAGATGTACCTCGTATGAGGCAATTAGAGGGATGGCAATCTTTTGATATTACAAAAGATGGGTTTAATGATTACCATAATTATCTTCCAAGTTTAACTCTTGCAGCAGCATTTCCTTTAACCATTACTCATTTTAACGATTCTACTGGTTATATGCTAGGAACTGATATTCATACTGCATTACCAACTATTTTTGATTTATTTCATAAAGATAAAACTAGACCTTCGAGTAATTTAGCTATTATTGCTTCAACAGGAGGAGGTAAAAGTTTTACATTAAAGAAAATGATTATCAATGAAATAAATCGTGGAAATCGTGCAATTTTGTTTGATGCTGAAGGCGAGTATCAAAAACTAGTAACTAAAAATCATGGAGAATATATTGATTTATATTCTTCTAGTGGTGGAATAATAAATCCTTTGCAAGTTAGATTTTTACCAAGTGATCGAGAAGAAAAAGAAGATACTGCAATAGATAAGGTTAACTTTGAAGATTGTCCTTTAGCAAAACATTTAGGTTCATTAGAAACATTCATTAAGTGTGCTTTTGAAGAAATTAAAGAGAGTGAAGTAGTTGTAATGCTAGATATGATTGAAAAATTATATAAAAGATTTGGCATTACACAACATACGAAAATCTCTAGTTTAGAAAAATTGGAGAATACTGATTATCCTATTTTTAGTGATTTGATAGATTTTCTTCCTGATTATAGGAATATGATTACTAATCCAGAGCAATTAAAAATAGTAGATAAATTGGAAATATTACTAGATAGATTTAAAGTAGGAACTGATGCAATGTTATTCAATGGTTATACTTCAGTAAATCTTGATTCAGATTTAATTGCATTTAATGTTAAGGACTTGTTATATAGTAAAAATAAAAGAATTATTACAACTCAATTAGTTAATTTACTAACATATCTTAATAACATCATTGTTAGCAATAAAATTGTTAATGATAAAGAAAAAGGCAGCAAAAGAATTAAAAATATTATGGTTGTAGTAGATGAATTTCATTTATATCTTAAAAATACTGATAGTGAAGTTATCTTAACATTTGAACAAATCGCAAGGCGAATTAGAAAGTATCATGGTTCATTTGTTCCTGCTACGCAAAGTATTCATGACTTTATTGGAGATGATGATTCAGTTAGAAGTGCTACTGCAATATTTAATAATTGCCAGTATCAACTTGTAGGAATGTTAAAAGAAGATGACTTAACTACATACCTAAAATTGTTTTATCAAAATCCTTTAACTGATACTCAAAAAGAATTTTTAATGCAAGCAGAAATGGGAGAATTTTTACTAACTGTTAATCCTAAAAAGAGAATACGAGTAAAGATTTTAGCAACGCCTATCGAAGTAGAACTTATGGGAGAGGAACTTAAAGTATGAAACAACTTTCAGATAGACAATTAAAAAATAGATTTAAAAAGATGTATCAAGAAGAATTTGAAGATCCAAACGAATCATTTATGGATTTTTTATTAGACTTAATTCCTAGAAATATATTATTAAAAATGCTTTTAAAAGGGAATAGATTTTTTTATTCTAATTTTCACAAGTATAAATAATGAAAAGCAAGAAAAAGAAAAATATTTTTTTAAAAATTGTTGGTGGTAGTACCATTTTATCCATATCATTTTTTATGGTTATTTTAATTTGTATTCTTATGTTATTAGATTTTTTTGGAACTAATTTAACTAAAGAAAAGGTAAGCAATAACGCAGATTATGCAGATGCTTATGTAGAAACAGTAAATAGAAATTTAAAAAATGGTTATGTGCCATTGCAAAGAATATTATATTTCTATTTAGAAAATAATGGTCTAACAATTGATACACTTTATATCATGAATCAAAATATTGAAGCAAAAACTGCTAAAGAAATGAGTACAGTTTGTGAAGATTTACGAGTAAAAAATATGGGTGCTTGTATTGAATCTAATATCAAAGAAAATGAAGATTATTTGGTGGTAAGTACAGGTAGATTTAATTTTCCATTAGATGTTGCTTCCTATAGAGTAACTAGTTTTTTTAATGAACAACGAATTATTTATGGAGAAAGTAATGTCCATAATGGTTGGGATTTAGCAGTTCCTGCACAAACTCCAGTCTATTCAGTTTGTAGTGGAACAGTAGAAAAAGTAAATTATACTCAAAGCCAAAATATTCCATACGATCAAAGTGGGAATAGTATTGGTAATACAATAACCATAAAATGTGATGAAGATTATGCAGAACCTTATTATGTAGTTTTCGCTCATCTTTATCCAAACAGTGCAAAAGTAAAAGTTGGAGATAAGGTAAGTCATTGGACTGAAGTTGCATCAGTTGGGACAACAGGACATTCAACAGGGAATCATTTACATTATCAAGTGCAAGAAGAAAATGGAACATTGCGTGATGGAATGCAATTCATAGATTTTACTTTATCAAGAACACCTAACAATGGTTATAATCCACCTAGTTTTAATCATGGGGAAGCACAATTTAAACCCCTAAATTAGGTAGGTAGCCACTTTCCACATAATATGTGGTCATAGAAAAGCATTGAAATAAAAGATAAAAAACAATATAGGTAGCCACTTTCCACAAGAAAAGTGGTCATTTTTGCAAGTGCAAAAAAAGTAAGACACCATAATTTATACCTGATTTTATAAGGGAAAAGTAAGTTTGTGGTGTCGATTCTCTTATGCCCATTAAAAATATGCAATATTTTTATTAAGAAAACACATTGAAAATGTGGAAAGTGGCTACCATTCATTATTAGAAATGGAGGTTTTATGATAAGAGGTTTAATTAGAACAACTTTAAGAATTGATAATAATTTAAAAACGAGAATAGAGTTGTTAGCTATAAAAAATAATTTAAGTTTTAATAAAATGTTAACTTATATGGAAAAATTTGATAAGTATTATGAAGAACAAAATAAGAAACTTAAAAGTGAGGTGGTAAATAATGAGTAGAATACGAGTATATACTGATGAAGAAATAAAAAGATTATTCCAAAGTGGAAATGTTTTATCCATTAAAAATAAAAGTCAAATTGTATATAAAAAAGAATTTAAACTTTGGGCGATTTATGAAAAATTATCTCATCCAGAAAAAACTGCTAGACAAATTTTTGAGAGTGCAGGTTTTGATATGAATATACTTGATGAAAGAACTCCACAAAAAAGGTTGTGTTCTTGGATAAAAAAGTATAAAATGTATGGAGATGAATATTTTGTTGCAAAAAATAAATATACATACTCATCTAATCATAAAAATATAGAATCAGTTAATCAAAAAAAGTTAAATGATTGCTCTAAATACTTTTTATTACAAATAAATGATAGTGAGATAAATATTTTTCCAGTATCATTAAAATAAAGGTGTTTTATGAAAAAATTAACTATAAGAATTGAAGATTATATGTATGATAGACTTAATCTAACTGCAACAGAAAATAAAACATCTATCAATAAAATTATTGCATCCATATTAAAACAGTTTATGGATCAACCAAAAGAAATAAATTTCTTAAAAGAATTAGATGAAAGATTAGATATAATTTCCAAACAAATTGAAACTATATCTAAAAGACAGTATTTACATTTTAATATATCATCACAACATTTTGCTAATCATGGGTATTTATCAAATGCTGATATAAAAGATGATAAATGTTTGAATGAGATTTTAGGAAAGAATAAAAATTATCATGAGTAAAAAAAGTCCTAATGTTATTTTTAAAAGTAAATATTGTTTGGCACTTAACTCAATTGATTACAAAAATAATTCTTTAAATTATAAAGAAGATAGATTAAAAGATGTAGATGATATGATTGATTATTTTTCCAATGCTAAAAAGAAAGTAGTTGGAATGTTTGAATATTATATGGGACATACTCGAGGAGAAAATGTTAATCTTGTTTTAGAAAATGGAAAATATGCAACAAAGCAAGATATAAAAAGAGTTAAAGAAGATTATAAAAAATATATTGAAAAATCTAATTTATGGAAAGGTATTATTAGCTTTAAACCAGAGTATCTTACTGAAAATATTTCTATCCATGATTTAGAACAAAAGATGGCAAAAGAAATAATGCCCCAGTTTTTGAAATATTGTGGTTTTAAAGATATTAAAAATATGAGTTATGTATTCTCCATTCATACAAATAAAAAACATCCTCATATACATATCTCCTTTATAGAAAAGAAACCCAATTATCTTTATTGTGATAAGAAAGTTAATTATCGAAGAAAAGGCAAAATTACAATAGATGAACAAAGATATTTGAAAAGACTTATAGAACTTTCTATCGAAAGAGAAAAATATTATACACCATTATTGAAAAAAACAAATGAAGATATTGATTATTTAAAATCTTATTTTAATCCTAGTGAAAAGAATTTCATTCTTAAAAATGTAGAAGAAATATTTATAGAGGAAAAGATTATGAAATTAGGAGAACTTGTAAAAGAATATCGTAGTATCAATAATCAAAGTTCTAATAAAATCAAATATAATTCTATAAAGAATAACGAATTAGGAAAAGAAATTAAATCACTAACTAAAGAAATAAAAAAATATCTTTTAAATGATGATACATCTCTTTTATGTGATAGTAGAAAAGAAATAAAAGAAGATTTAGATAAACTAAATAAATATTTTGAAAAACTTGATAATGAAAATA
>CATKYP010000007.1 GCA_949840855.1 uncultured Bacilli bacterium
TAAATCACTATTATTTGATGTGATAATTATTGTTATTTTATATTTTTCATTTAATTGATTCAATAAACGATAAATTCTATTTCTATTAGTAATATCTAGATTAGTGTAAGGCTCTTCTATCAAGATTATTTTAGGATTAGTAATTAGGGATATGGCTATTTGAAATTTTTGCATTTCGCTAGTTGAAAGTGTTGTAATTATTCTTGTTAAATACTCTTCTTTCAGATCTACTATTTTTAAAGAATCAATTATTTTCTTTCTTGGATTTTTAATATTTAATTTATTGTAATATATCATATATGTCATATATTCTTCTATCGTTTTCTTGTTATAATTATTTACAAAGATATTCGATATATAACTTATTTGTTTTGTTAACTCTTGCCTATTTTTGGGAACTAGTTTTTCTTTATTATAGCATATGGTCCCTTTGTTTTCTATATTTCCTTTTAATACTTTCAAAAGTTCTTTACTACCTTCTCCTGTTATGCCTGTTATTCCATCTTCTAGTATTTTTACACTTATCTTTTTGAGTTTTTCATATGTAACATTAGTTAACTTTATTTCCATAAGGTATCTACCATCCTATCCATATCTAGAATAACATCGTTTAATAAGTTGTAATCACTTAGTTTGACAGATAAATCTATCATTAAAGGAAGTTCTAATCCTATTCTATTTAGTTTATTGTCTTGTTTTAATATATCTAGAGTTTTACCTTCTATTTCTATTTTTCCTTTATTTAAAATATATAGATAGTCTGTATCTATAACTTCTTCTAATGAACTAGTTGCCATTATAATAGTAATTTTTTCTTGTTTGTTTAATTTTTCTAGTATAGTTAGTACTTCTTTTCTTTCTTTTTTTGTCATATCAAGACATATATTATCAGCTAAAAGCACTTTTATATTAGAAAGAAGAGCTGCTCCTAATAATAGTTTTATGTAATTTAATTTAGTTAACTCATTAGGATTATCTGTTAAGATATTTTCAATATGTAGTAAATTTAATACTCTTTGATATTCTTTTATTTTGCTACTTTGATCTATTGGTAAGTTCTCTAGAATAGCAAAAAGTTCATCCTCAACAGTAGTGTTTTCAAACCTTTGAACTTCTTCTGGTATAATTATTCCCATTTCTTTAAATAATTCGTTTTTGCTAATTTCTTCTATCCTTTTTCCATTATATATTAATTTATCTGTAGTATCTATTAGGGTTGACATTATTTTTATAAGAGTTGTTTTTCCAGATGTATTAGTACCTGATATTGCTATAAAGCTTTCTTTTGGAATAGATAAATCTATATTTTCTAAGATATTATTATATGTTAAATTTTTAATTTCTATTAAGTTATCTACTTTTTTCATTTTGTCACCTTCTTGTAGTAATTATTATGTTAGTTTTTTCTTTTGAATCCGATAGGTTATTTTTAATAGAACCTTATCAGGTATAAATCTTTGAAAGAATTTTGCTAATTTCATTTTAACTCCTGGGATTATTAATAGATGCTTTTTTAGAGTCTTTTCTATTGCATACTCAGCAACATAACTTGCTCTTAATGGTTTTACACTAAATTTTGCACTTGCTACATTATTAAAATTGGTATCTACTGGTCCTGGCATAAGACAGGATATCGATACTTTACTTTTTCTCTTTTTTAGTTCATACCATATTGCTGAAGTTAAGCTGTAAACATATGACTTGCTAGCATAATAGGAAGCCATTAATGGTCCTCCTGGCAAAAAGGCAGCTGATGATGATACATTTAAAATATATCCTTTATCTTTTCTTATCATATCTTTTAAAAACATTTTTGTTAAGATGTGAAGAGCTTTTATATTAGTGTTAATCATTTCTATTTCATCTGATAGCTCTATATTATTGAAAAAATTACATTTACCAAATCCAGCATTATTTATTAGAAAGTCAATATCTTCATTCTTAGTTAATATATATAATTCTTTAACTTTCTGCTCATCGCTTAAATCCATAGCTATAATAGTAGTTTTGGTTCTTAATTTTTGTTGGATTTCTTGAAGTTTTTCTTTATTACGAGCTACTAGTATAAGTTCATATTTTTTCTTTGCTAGATATTTTGCTATTTCTAGACCAATACCACTTGATGCCCCCGTTATTAATGCTTTCACTACCGTCACCTCTTAAGGCTATTATATATTACTTTTAAATAAATTAAAAGGTTGTTTTTAGCGGTATGTTATAAAGTTGCCATTTTGCTAATTTAAAAGTTTTCTTCCCTATTTATTATTGCTTAATTTCTGATATAAGCAATTAACCCTTTATAACTCTAAATTGATAAAAAAAGAAGCTATATATTATTCAGCTTCTTTACTTTCCTCTTTTTTAGTCGTCTTCTTATCTGCTTTTTCCTTTGTATCTTCTTCAACTAATTTTAAAATAACCATTAAGCTATCATCCCCGCGACGCTCTGTAAGTTTTAAAATTCTTGTATAACCACCATTACGATTTTCGTAGCGTTTTGCTAAATCATTGAATATTTTATCAACAACAACTTTATCATTATGTAGAAATGCTAAGGCTTTTCTTCTAGATAATAAGTCGCCCTTTTTTCCATAGGTAATCATTTTGTCTACAAATTTGCGAGTTTCTTTAGCACGGGTTTCTGTTGTTGTAATTTCTTCATTCATAATAGTTTGTTTAGTTAAAGTTGCAAGCATGCTTCTTCTGTGTTTATTATCGCGTCCTAACTTTCTGTAAGCCATAAATATTGTCCTCCTTCTATTAATCCTCTTCTTGTAATGTTAAGCCCATTTCTTTGATTTTGTCTAATACTTCTTTTAAAGATTTCTTGCCTAAATTACGTATTTTCATCATATCAGATTCAGTTCTATTTACTAAATCTTGTAAAGTATGAATTCCTGCTCTTTTCAAGCAATTATATGCACGTACTGAGAAGTCTAAATCTTCAATTGATGTTTCTAGTGCTTTTGTTTTAGGATCCTCTGTTTTTTCTATCATCATACCACTTACATCAGCTATAGATGATAAGTCTGTAAGTATTCCAAAGTGCTCTATTAAAATGCGTGATGCTAAGGCAATTCCTTCTTCTGGCTTTATTGAACCGTTGGTCCATACTTCTAAAATTAATTTATCATAACTTTCATCTTGTCCAACACGTGCAGGTTCCACTTCATATGAAACTCTTTCTATTGGAGAATATGATGAGTCCATTACAATAACACCTGCTGCTTTATTTTCGATTAGTTTTTTATTAATTTCACTATCAACATAGCCTCGACCATTTGACACAGTCATTTCCATATTCAGTTTAGCACCTTTACTTAATGTTGCTATTACTTTATCTTTATTGATTACTTCTATTTCAGAATCACATTCTATATCTCCTGCTGTTACTTCTCCTTCTTTATTAGCATTTAATCTTATTATTTTAGGACCAGTTGAATGATTTTTTAATACTAATCCTTTTAAATTTAAAATTATTGTTGCAACATCTTCGTATACACCTTCTATTGTTTGAAATTCGTGTAATACTCCATCAATTTTTACACTTGTAATAGCACTACCTGGAAGGGATGATAACATAACTCTTCTTAAAGCGTTACCTATTGTGGTACCAAATCCTCTTTCTAATGGTTCTAATTCAAATTTTCCGTAAAAATTGCTTTCAATTGAATCTGTAATTTTATATATTGGTTTTTCAAATTGTAACATGAAACTAACCTCCCTTTATATATTATTGATTTACAATTAACCACGTGGGCGTTTTGGTGGACGACATCCATTATGTGGTATTGGTGTAACATCATTAATCGCAGTAATTTCTAATCCTGCTGTTTGAAGTGAACGAATAGCTGTTTCACGTCCTGGTCCTAAACCTTTTACATACACTTCTACTTTACGCATTCCCATATCGAATGCAGCTTTACCAGCTTGTTCTGCAGCAATTCCTGCAGCGTATGGTGTTGATTTTTTACTTCCTTTAAATCCTAGAGCACCACTTGATGCCCAACTGATTGTATTTCCTTCTTTATCTGTGATTGTTGTTATTGTATTATTGAAGGTTGCATGAATATGTACTACACCTTCAGGTACATTCTTTTTAACTTTTTTCTTTCTAGTTTTATAAGCCATGGTTTAACCTCCTTTTCCTATTAAACTTTCTTTTTGTTAGCAACAACTTTACCCTTACCTTTACGAGTACGAGCATTTCTATTTGTTCTTTGTCCTCTAACTGGAAGTCCTTTTTTATGTCTTGTTCCTTCATAAGAATTTATTTCCATTTTAGTTTTTATATTCATATTAATTTCGCGACGTAAATCTCCTTCAGTTAAATGTTTATTTATTTCATCACGAATTTTTATTAATTCTTCTTGTGATAAATCTCCTGCTTTTTTAGTAGGTTCAATACCTGCTTCTTGACATATCTTTTTTGCTAAACTTCTTCCAATACCATAAATATAAGTTAGTGATATAACTATATGTTTGTCATTTGGAATATCTACACCTTTAATACGTGCCATTTAATTCACCTCCTATTAACCTTGTCTTTGGTTATGCTTAGGGTTCTTTTTGCAAACAATCCTAACAACACCTTTACGTCTTACTATTTTACAATCAGCACAAATTGGCTTTACTGATGGTTTTACTTTCATATTTTTCCCTCCTACTATTTACGATAGGTAATACGCCCATGTGTTAAGTCATAAGCCGATAATTCTATCGTTACGGTATCACCTGGTAAGATACGAATATAGTGCATTCGCATTTTACCAGAAACATGGGCTTCTACAATATGTCCGTTATCGAGTTGAACTTTAAATTTTCCACTTGGAATTATTTCGATAACTTTACCTTCTACTTCAATTTTTTCTTCCTTTGCCATCTTTTCACTCTCCTGTTAATATTTCGTATCCATCTTGAG
The DNA here is from genome assembly GCA_949840855.1 of uncultured Bacilli bacterium. Lineage (GTDB taxonomy): Bacteria > Bacillota_I > Bacilli_A > RF39 > UBA660 > UBA2730. Next base: position 4,922 of record CATKYP010000007.1, read on the forward strand.
TAACAACAACTGTATGTTCATAGTGAGCAGATGGACTATGATCTTCTGTTACAATTGTCCAGTTATTATCTTCTATATAAATTTCTGGACTACCAAGTGTTAGCATTGGCTCTATCGCTAAAACCATGCCTACTTTTAGTTTAGGCCCTGTTCCAGGCCTTCCATAGTTTGGAACTTCTGGATCTTCATGAACATCAGTTCCAACACCATGTCCACATAATTCTTGTACTACTCCCAAATTATAACTTTTAGCATATGTTTCAATAGCGTGTCCTATATCACCTATATGGGATCCTGGTTTTATTTGCTCTAAACCGATAAATAAAGCTTTTTCAGTGTATTCCATTAAGTGTAGTAATTCATCTGTAATATTTCCTACTTGATAAGTCCAAGCTGAGTCTCCATGATAACCTTTATAACAGGCTCCTATATCAAGAGTAACTATATCACCATCTTTTAATTTCCTATTACTTGGAAAACCATGGACAACTTCATCATTAATACTAATACATAAAGCATTGGGAAATCCTTCATATCCTTTGAATGATGGAGTAGCTCCTTGAGCTATTATATATTTTTCTGCTAAACTATCAAGTTCTTTTGTAGTTATTCCTTCTTTTATAAAAGGTTTTATATACTTATGTGTTTTATAAACAATATTACCAGCCTTTTTTAATAGGGTAATTTCTCTTTCACTTTTAATAGTTATCATATTAATTACCTTCCCTACTTATAATATTATCTATTTGAGCTGCAATTTCATCAACAGACTTATTTCCATCTATATGGTATATAACATTTTGATGTTCATAGTATTCTAAAACAGTTGCTGTTTTTTCTAAATAATTTTGATATCTAGTTCTAAAAGATTCTAAATTATCATCTTTTCTTTGGTAAAGTTTTCCACCACAAATATCGCAAATTGATTCTATATGTGGAGTGGTATTTTCTTCATTTATGTTATATACAGCATTACAACTTTCACAAACTCTTCTTCCTATTATTCTTCCTTCTAATGTTTTTTTGTCAATATCTAGAACAAAGACATATCCAAGTTTTAAAACTACTCTTTCTAATATTTTGTTATATTCAACTGCTTGTTCATAATTTCTTGGAAAACCATCAATTATAAATCCATTTTTACAATCATCAAGTGCTAGACGGTTTTCAATCAATTTATAAATAATATCATCTTTTACTAAATTCCCACTAGCCATAGTTTCATATACATAATTTCCTATTTCTGTATCTTCTTTGGCTATTTCTCTTAAGATATCACCTGTAGAAATATGTGGAATATGATATTTATTTGCAATCATCTCTGCTTGTGTCCCCTTGCCTGCAGCTGGGGGTGCTATAAACATAATACTTTTCATATTATCTTCTACTATATCCTTTTTTATAGTTTCTTGCTACTAAGCTACCCTCTAATTGTTTATATGTTTCAAGAGCAACTCCAACTACTATAAGCAAGCCTGTTCCACCAATAGATACACTAGTTGGCAAATCTGTTACTTTAGAGAATATAATTGGAAGAGCTGCTATTATTACTAAGAAAAGCGCTCCTAATACTGTTATTCTTGATAAAATCTTACTAAGATATTTTTCAGTATCTTTTCCTGGTCTTATACCTGGAATATATCCACCACTTTCTTGTAAATTCTTCGCGAATTCGTCTGGCTTCATTTGAATAAATGTATAAAAGTAAGAGAATAGAAAAATAAATGCTACATATATAATAAAGCCAACTGGTGTTGAATAATTAAGATATTTTTGTACAAATAGTGTAAATCCTTCCTTATTAATAACTGCTGATAAGATGCTTGGTACACTAAGTAGGCTTGATGCAAATATTACTGGAATAACATTTGCTGTATTGATCTTTATTGGCATATATGATGTGTTATCCTTATATGTAGATGAAGACTTATTTGCGTACTGTATTGGTACTCTTCTTTCTGATTCTTGGATAAATATTACTCCAATTAAAATTGCTAAATATACTAGGACAAATAATGTGAATTTAACTATTCCAAATGTAGTTTCTTGTACGTTTCCAAATGTAACTAAACTTTGGAAAGCGGTTATAAACATATCTGGCAAAGTAGCTAAAATACCTGCCATAATAATTAGACTGATACCATTACCTATTCCTTTTTCGCTTATTTGATCACCAAGCCATAATAAGAAAGCTGTTCCTGCTGTTAGAACTGTTGAAATATATAAATACTCAAATGGAGTTCCACTCTTTCCATAGAAAGCAAAAGCAAAAGCATATCCTTCAATAAATGCTAGAGCAATTCCAACATATCTTGTTATTCTATTTAATTTTTGTCTTCCTGTATGTCCTTGCTTTGCAAGATCTGATAGATATGGAATTATTTCCATTTCTGCCAATTGCATAAATATTGAAGCAGTAATATAAGGTGTAACCCCTAAAGCAAATATTGAGAACTTCTTAAATGCTCCTCCACCCATAGAGTTTAAAAGTTCAAGAAAACCTAAATTACTAGTTACATTTTCTGTTCCTGGTACTCTTATAGAGCAGCCTAATATAAAGATTGTTAGTATAGCCATTGTAAATACTATACGTCCTCTTAAATCTTTATTGGCTGGAGCAAATAATTGCTTCATGGTCTTTGACATATTAGATCACCTCTGCTTTGCTTCCTGATTCATTTATGCTTTCTAAAGCAGATTTAGAAAACTTATTAGCTTGAATAGTTAATTTTTTTTCTAATTTGCCATCACCTAATACTTTTATACCAGATAATTGATTTTTAATTATACCTGTTTCTCTTAGTAATGCAGGAGTTACAACAGTTCCGTCTTCAAAACGGTTTAATTCACCAACATTAATTGTAGCATAAACTGTTTTAAATCTTGCATTCTTGAAACCTCTTTTTGGAATACGACGATATAGTGGTAATTGTCCACCTTCAAATACGGCACTTACTCCGCCACCACTACGAGCATTTTGACCTTTTTGTCCTTTTCCAGATGTTTTTCCTAATCCACTACCAGAACCACGTCCAACACGTTTTTTAGAATGAGTAGCTCCGATATTTTTTTCTAATTCATGTAATTTCATTATCCTAATATCTCCTCTACTGTTTTTCCACGAAGTTTTGCTACTTCTTCTGGTGTTTTAATTGATTTAAGCGCATTTATAGCAGCTTGTGCCATATTTAGTTTTGTTCTTGCTCCTAATGATTTTGATACAATATCACGAATTCCTGCTAATTCTAGGACAGCACGAACTGATCCACCAGCAATAATTCCAGTACCAGCTTTTGCAGGTTTTACTATTACTCTTGCAGCTCCACTTACACCTATTGCTTCATGTGCAACTGTACGTCCATCAATTAGAGGTATTTGTATGATATTTTTATTAGCAGCTTGAATAGCTTTTTTAATTGCATCAGGTACTTCAGCAGCTTTACCTATACCTAAACCAACTTTTCCTTTTCTATTTCCAACAACAACGATAGCTGAAAATCTTCTTTGACGTCCTCCTTTGTTAACTTTAACAACACTTTTTACGTCAATTACTAATTCTTCAAACTCTTTGTTTTTGGGTTCTATGTTTTTCTTTTGCATACATACCCTCCTTAGAACTCTAATCCATTTTCACGTGCAGCTTCAGCTAAAGCTTTTACACGTCCATGATAAAGATATCCACCTCTATCAAATACTACTTTTGTAATGTTAGACTTTTTTGCATTTTCAGCAACTAATTTTCCAACACTTTTTGCTGCTTCTATGTTACTACCATTAGTAAGTTTTAAACTTTTATCTAATGAGGAAGCAGATACTAGAGTAGTTTTTGTTTCATCATCAATGATTTGTGCATATATTCCAGTGTTTGATCTGAATACACACAATCTTGGTATACTACTTGTACCACTGATATTTTTACGTATACGTTCATGACGTGTTACTCTCATACTATTACGAGACTCTTTTTTTATCATAATAAACTCCTTCCCTACTATTTAGCAGCTTTCTTTCCTTCTTTACGACGAACGTGTTCGTCTTTATAACGAATACCTTTTCCTTTATAAGGTTCAGGCATTCTTACTTTTCGGATATTTGCAGCAAATTCTCCAACTTTTATTTTATCAATTCCTTTAACAGTTATTTCTGTGTTACTAGAACTTTCTACTGTTAATCCTTCTGGAACTTCCATTTCTACTGGATGAGAATAACCAGCATTAACTGTAAGTTTCTTAGCTTGAACGTTGAAACGATAACCTACACCAATAATTTCAAGTGCTTTTTGAAATCCATCTGTTACTCCCTCAATCATATTTGTAATTAAGGCATTCATTGTTCCATGGTTAGCTTTATAGTTATCATTTTTACGTTCTAGAGTAATCTTGTTGTTTTCTTGCTTTATTGTAATACCCTCTAATAGTTTTTCTTGTAATGTTCCTTTAGGACCTTTTACAATAACATAATCATTTTCTTCTGTTACTGTAACACTTTCTGGAACATTTATGATACGATTTCCAATACGGCTCATTTTGACACCTCCTTATATTTTATTTATTACCAAATATAAGCTAGAACTTCTCCACCTATATTTTCTTTGCGAGCTTCTTTATCTGTCATAATTCCACGTGATGTTGAAATAATTGCTATACCTAATCCATTCAACACCTTAGGAATTTCATTATTTTTAGCATAAACGCGAAGTCCTGGTTTGGAAATTCTTTTTAGTCCAGTGATTACTCTTTCTTTGTTTTCAGCATATTTTAGTGAAACACTAAGAGTTCTACCTTCTACTTTATATTCATTTATAAATCCTTCTTCTTTTAAGATTCTTGCTATTTCATTCTTAATTTTAGAAGTTGGGATTTCAACGGTTTCATAACGCATTTGATTTGCATTACGAATACGTGTTAACATATCTGCAATTGTATCTGTTACTACTGCCATAATTAATCCTCCTTTCCAATTACCAGCTTGATTTTTTTACACCTGGTATTTGTCCTTTATAAGCTAATTCGCGAAAACATATACGACATATTCCAAATTTGCTCATTACAGCGTGTGGTCTACCACAACGTGCACAACGAGTATATTCACGTACTTTAAATTTTGGCTTTCTACTCGCTTTTACAATCATACTTTTTTTTGCCATTTTTCACCCTCCAATTACTTTCTAAAAGGAATTCCTAATTCATTTAATAAATCAAATGCTTCTTCATTTGTTTTTGCTGTTGTTACAAAAACTATGTCCATACCACGAACTTTAACAACGTCGTCGAAGTTAATTTCTGGAAAAATTAATTGTTCTTTGATTCCCATCGTGTAATTACCACGTCCATCAAAAGCTTTTGGACTTACTCCACGAAAATCTCTAACAACTGGTAGTGCTATTGATATTAATTTATCCATAAAGTTATACATATTTTCCCCACGTAGTGTTACTTTACAACCAATTGCTTGACCTTCTCTAACTTTAAATCCAGCAATTGATTTTTTTGCTTTTGTAATTACTGGCTTTTGTCCTGTAATTAGTGCTAAATCATTTGCTGCTGCTTCCATTAATTTTGAGTTTGTTGTAGCATCTCCTACACCCATATTAACAACGATTTTTTCTAGTTTTGGTACTTCCATTATTGATTTATAATTATATTTATTTTTTAAATTTGGAACAACTTCATTTAAGTATTTTTCTTTTAGGCGGTTCATATTTTACCCTCCTTCCAATTAATCAAGCTTTTCGTTTGATTTTTTTGCAATTCTTATTTTTTTACCGTTTTTATCAGTTGTATGTCCTATTCTAGTTCTTTTATTAGTCTTTGGATCAATTATCATAACATTTGAAGCATTTATTGGAGCTTCTTGTTCTATAATTCCACCTGGATTCATTCCAGTAGGTTTTTGATGTTTCTTTACTATGTTTACTCCTTCAACAGTTACTTTGTTATTTGCTCTATCTGTTTTGATTATTTTTCCTTCTTTTCCTTTATTAGAACCAGCGATAACAACAACTTTATCATTTACTTTAAATTTAAAGCTCATATTATCCTCCTTTATAGTACCTCATTTGCTAAAGATACAATTCTCATATAATCCTTATCACGAAGTTCTCTTGCTACTGGTCCAAAAATACGAGTTCCTATTGGACTCTTATCATCCTTTATAATGACACATGCATTATCGTCAAATTTAATGTAGCTTCCATCATCGCGACGAACACCTTGCTTAGATCTTACGATAACTGCTTTTACAACTTTTCCTGCTGGGATATTTGAATTTGGAATTGCACTTTTTACAGTTCCAACAACAACATCGCCAATGTTTCCAGTTTTGACCTTACTTCCTCCAAGTACACGAATTACTAATAATTCTTTTGCTCCAGAGTTGTCTGCCACTTTCAATCTACTTTCTTGTTGTAACATATTTTTTCCTCCTTCACTTTAGTTATATAATAACTGCTTCTTTTACAATTTCTTTTAAATAGAAATGTTTAGTTTTTGATATTGGTCTTGTTGAGACTATTCTAACAGTATCTCCAACTTTTGCCTTATTTGTTTCATCATGTACTGCGTATTTTTTTGAATGTTTTACTCTTTTATGATATAAAGAATGAGTCTTGTAAGTTTCAACTAACACTGTGATTGTTTTGTTGTTTTTTGCGCTTACAACTTTTCCGACTAGTTCCTTTTGTATGGCTTTTTCCATTTTATGCGGCCTCCTTCTCTACATTCTCACGTTCTTTAAGAACTGTTTTCATTCTAGCAACGGTGTGTCTAAGTTCTCTAAGTCTTGAAGGTTTTTCTATGTTACCTGTTGCTTGTTGAAAACGTAAGTTAAATATTTCTTCTTTTGTTTCCTTGATTTTTACTTGTATTTCTTCTGTTGATAATTCTCTAATTTCCTTAACCTTCATTTTACTCACCACCATTTTCTTTCTTTACGAATTTTGTTTTTATTGGTAATTTGTGGCTTGCAAGTCGTAGAGCTTCACGAGCTACTTCTTCAGTTACTCCAGCAATTTCAAACATAATCTTGCCTTCTTTAACAACAGCAACCCACCCTTCTACATTACCTTTACCTTTTCCTTGACGAGTACCTATTGGCTTTTTAGTAAGTGGCATATGTGGGAAAATATTTATCCATACTTTTCCTCCACGTTTCATATAACGTGTCATAGCAATACGTGCAGCTTCTATTTGATTTGCAGTGATCCAAGCACCTTCTTTAGCTTGTAATCCATATTCTCCGAAACTTAATGTTGTGTTTCCACGAGAATGCCCTTCGTGAGGTAATCTATGAACACGACGATATTTTGTTCTTGATGGTATTAACATAATTATTTACCTCCCTCGTGATTATTTACATTTCTCTTACTTGCTAAAATTTCACCTTTATATATCCATACTTTTACACCGATTTTTCCAAATGTTGTATCAGCTTCACTTGTTGCATAGTCAACATCTGCTCTTAATGTATGTAGAGGAATAGTTCCTTCAGTATAGCCTTCTGGACGAGCCATATCAGCTCCACCAAGTCTTCCTGAAACTTTAGTTTTTATTCCTTTAGCTCCCGCTTTCATTGCATTTCTTATAGCACGTTTTTGAGCCATACGGAATGATGCTCTATTAGTAATTTGATTTGCTATAGAATCTGCTACTAATTGTGCATTTAAATCAGCTTTCTTTATATCGACAATTGAAATTTGAATATTTTCGCCTGTTAAATTTGAAAGCTTTTTCTTTAATTTTTCTATTTCTTCTCCACCTTTTCCTATTAATACACCAGGTTTAGAAGTGTGAACTGTTACTTCGCATTTTTTAGAAGTTCTTTCAATTTCAAGTTTAGCAATGCCAGCATTTTTTAGATTTTTATCAAAATACTCACGAATTTTAATATCTTGAATTAAACTTTTGGAAAAATCTTTTTTATCTGCATACCATTTAGCTTCCCAGTCTTTATTGATGCCAAGTCTAAGTCCATTAGGATTAACTTTTTGTCCCATAGCTTTTTCCTCCTATCTTTATTTTGTAGCCACTACTATTGTTATGTGACTAGTTCTTCTATCTTTATGTCCAATGTGAGAACGTGAATCAAAGAAATGACGTTTCATAACTGGACCAGCATCTACTCTTGCTTCTTTAACGTATAATGTTTCAGCATCTGCGCCATTATTATTTACAGCATTTGCAATTGCAGAGTCTAAAACTTTTTTAATAAGTCGCGCTGACTTTTTATTTATATTATTTAATATGGTTTCTGCATCCTCTACTTTTTTTCCTCTTATTAAGTCAATTGTTATTCTTGTTCTAATAGGTGAGGTACGAAGTGATTTAGCTACCGCTCTTGCTTCCATATATTTTCCTCCTAGTCATTAGTTTTATTTTTTCTTATCTTGTCCATGTCCACCAAATTTACGAGTTAATGCAAATTCACCTAATTTATGTCCAACCATATCTTCAGTTACATAAACGGGAATAAACTCTCTACCGTTGTGAACCGCAAATGTATGTCCTATAAAATCAGGATAAATAGTGGAACGGCGTGACCATGTCTTAATGACTTCTTTTTTTCCAGATTCATTTAACTTTTGAACTTTTTTTAGCAACCTTTTGAATACATAAGGTCCTTTTTTTAAACTTCTAGCCATTTTTAATCATCCTTTCCTATTTACTATTACGACGACGCATAATTAACTTATCTGATTGTTTTTTCTTACGTGTCTTATAACCAAGCGCTGGTTTACCCCAAGGTGTAACTGGTGCTTTACGTCCAACTGGTGCACGTCCTTCACCACCACCATGTGGATGGTCATTAGGATTCATAACAGAACCACGAACTGTTGGACGAATACCCATATGACGTTTACGTCCTGCTTTTCCTAATTTTACAAGAGATGAATCTTCATTTCCAACTTCACCTATTGTTGCCATACAAGTTCCTAAAACCTTTCTTTGCTCTCCACTAGACAGGCGTAACATTACATATTTGTTTTCACGTCCTAGTATTTGAGCAGAACTACCAGCAGAACGTGCTAATTCTCCTCCTTTTCCTGGACGAAGCTCTATATTGTGTACTAATGTTCCTACTGGAATACTTGTAAGTGGTAATGCATTTCCAACTTTGATATCCGCATTTTCACCAGATATTATTTTACTTCCTACTTCTAAGCCTTTTGGAGCGATAATATATCTTTTTTCTCCATCAACATAAGTAATTAGAGCAATATTAGCTGTTCTATTTGGGTCGTATTCGATACTTGATACTGTACCAGGTATGTTGAATTTATTTCTCTTGAAATCAATGATACGATATTTTCTTTTTACTCCTCCACCTTGATGACGAACAGTTATTTTTCCTTGATTATTACGTCCGCTTTTCTTTGCTAATGTTTTTGTTAAACTTTTTTCTGGAGTAGTTTTAGTAATTTCTTCATTAATTAATGTACTCATTTTTCTACGACCTGGTGTAGTAGGTTTATAATTTCTTATTGCCATAATTTATTTCTCCTTTCTAACCAAGTTCTATTGTTTGGCCTTCTGCTAATGTAACTATTGCTTTTTTAGAGCGATTAGTTAAACCAGTATAACGACCAACTCTTTTCTTTTTAGGTTTTTCATTTATTGTTGATATTTTAACAACTTTTACATTAAATATTTTTTCAATTGCAAGCTTTATTTCAGTTTTATTAGCTTTTGGGTCAACTTTGAAAGTATATTGACCATTTTCTTTTGCAATTTGTGACTTTTCAGTAATAACTGGTGCCTTTATTATATCTAAATATTTAGTATCCATTATTTAAGCACCTCCTCTATAGCATTTAGAGCATCTTCTGTTATTAGAACAATATCAGTTGCTACCAAGTCTAATACATTAACTTCATCTGCAGCTATTAATACTACATTTTGAAGATTTCTTGATGCTAGTATTAAATTTTCGTCAAATTTTTTAACTATTATCAGTGTTTTCTTATTATCTAATTTTAAAGTTTTTAATAGGGCTAACATCTCTTTAGTTTTTGGAGTAGATAGTGTGATATTTTCCACAACAACTAAGCATTTTTCGTTAGCTTTTTCAGTCAAAGCTGTTTTTAAGGCTATTTTTCTTTCCTTACGATTTTGTTTTTTACTATAATCTCTAGGTACAGGAGTTCCATATCTTCCTCCACCTACCCATTGAACGGCTCTAATTGAACCTTGACGAGCATGTCCTGTTCCTTTTTGTCTCCATGGTTTTCTTCCTCCACCACTAACTTCAGAACGATTTTTAGTTTTATGAGTTCCTTGTCTTAATGATGCTCTTGCTAATATTACAGCATCATATAAAACTTTATCATTTGGGGTAATATCAAATATATTTTCATTTAGTTTTAGTTCCTTAACTTTTTCACCTTTAAGGTTTAAAAGATCTACTTTTTTCATCCTTATTTCCTCCTTTCATCACTTATTAACTTTCTATTATTAATTAATCTGTGACGATTATTCTGCATTTTGTACTGTATCAACTGACTCAGTATTTTCAACTGACGCAGCTTCTTCTGAAGGTGTCTCTTCTTTGTAACTAATTAAGTTTGCTGCTTCTTTCTTTTTATCATTCATTTTTACAGCTGTCTTAATAAGAACTAAAGATTTTTTTGCTCCTGGAACATTTCCTTTAACTAAAATGCAATTATTTTCCATATCTATTTGAATTATTTCAAGATTTTGAACCGTTCTTGTTACATTACCCATTTGTCCAGGAAGTTTCTTTCCCTTTAATACGTGCATTGGTCTCATTGTACCAAGTGAACCTACACCTCTATGATATTGAGAACCATGTCCCATAGGTCCACGAGATTGATTGTGACGTTTAATTACTCCTTGGAAACCTTTACCTTTACTTGTTCCTGTTACGTCAACCATTTCTCCGCTTTCAAAGATATCAGCATTTAGTACTTGACCTAATGTATAGTTTTCTACATTTACTCCTCTAATTTCTCTTAAGAAGCGCTTAGGTTCAGTGTTAGCTTTCTTTGTATGACCCATTTTTGGTTTATTACTTACTTTTTCTCTTACTGTTTCTGCTCCTAGTTGAATAGCATCATAACCATCTTTTTCTACTGTTTTGATTTGTGTTACAACATTTGGTTCTACTTCAATAACAGTTACCGGAATTAATTTACCTTCTTCAGTAAATACTTGGGTCATTCCGATTTTTTTACCTAAGATTCCTTTCATAATTTCCTCCTAATTTAATTAAATCATTTTAATTTGAATATCTACTCCGCTTGGTAAATCTAAATGAGATAGTGCCTCAATAGTTTCCTTGCTTGGATTTTTGATATCAATTAGTCTTTTGTGTGTACGCATTTCAAATTGCTCACGTGAATCTTTGTACTTATGTACAGCTCTTAATATTGTGAACTTTTCAATCTCAGTTGGTAGTGGAACTGGTCCAGATATGTTACCACCTGTTCTTTTAATGGTTTCAACAATTTTCTTAACTGCATTTTCAAGTATCTTATGATCGTAAGCTTTTACTTTGATGCGCATCTTTTCTGTTGACATTTAAAATCCTCCCTTCGTCTATATCTAGTATAGGCTTGCTCCGCGTAAATAACCCGATTTTACCTAGCAACTTTACCTGGTGTATCGGCAACCTTACACATCTAAGCAGTCACACATTTATAATTATAGCATTATAACCTTTGAAAATGCAATACTTTTTATATTAAAATTAAATTATAATTGTAGAGTTACAATAGATGTGAAACAATTTTATATAAAAAAAGTGAATCAAGTCGTATAATATGAGTTGCAAAAA